>CAZZLB010000013.1:7057-11583 GCA_964654655.1 uncultured Rhodoferax sp.
GGCGCAAGAAAGCTGAAATCACTTTTGTCCAGGCTACGCCAATAGCCTCCATGAATAAATATCAGAAGCGGCGCCCCGGCGCGAGTCGCGTAAAAGAGATCAAGTTTTTCATCACCGGTTCCTCCGTAGACGGCGTCAATGTCAGTCGTCATTGCTCCGCGCGCACGGGCCGAGTCGGCTCGCCAACGGGCGAAATACGCCGGGTGCTCTGGCACTGACGCCCTGGGGTTGTACTGGCGGTCAAGTTCTATTGGCTTGAGCATAGCGATCGCCTCCGGTCAAATCAGGTTGGATGAGTGGCTTAATTGATCGTTTGCAACGCCTGCGTAGTCAGGCCTGCCCTTTGCAGCCAGTCAAAAACCGAGTCGGCCGTGACCGTTTCAATTCGGTCACTAAAGCGCTTTTCATTGGGATGGTCGTCAAATGCCACGTTGGCAGCGGTCATTCGTGCTCCAAGCCGAGTTAACGCGTCAATATTCAAGATGCCAGGTTGATAGTCATGCGTTGAGAGCCAGTGTTGAGCTTTGACTCGGCTTGCATCTGCGCCGGCCATGTCCGTTTCCAAGGCCAACGCGATCGTTTCGATCACCCATTGATTCGACTGCTGGTATTTCAGACCCCACACGTAGCTGACCATGCTATACGGCTTGACATGCAATTGCACGGAACGTTGCTCGTCCAAAAGTACCGCCAGCAGTTTTTGCTGTACCAAGGGCGTGGGTACTACCCATGCAGCTTCAAATCGCCACAAATCATCCAGAAAGAATTGACCCAAGCCTTGACGGTAGATCGCCGAATCCGCACTGCCACACTGGTTAAGTTTGTGCAAAATACGCCAAACATGGCTTCCCTGACCATCGGCTTGCTGGTACGCGAACCCCAAATGAGAGTAGTGCAAGCCGTACTTCGTCAAATTCTGTCCGGCGCGGCCCAACACGACAAGTTGCGCGCCGGTGGCATCCAGCGCGTTTGCCGTTTGCAAAGCCAGACGGAGGGCACGTACGACGGTTTTGGTCTTGGGCGGCTGTGGCTGCGCACAGGATTGTCCAGCATAGACAGCCTGGCAAAGCAGTGTGCAGCCGAGGACGGCCGAGATAGCCAAGTGATTCACTTGGTGACGCGTTCGTTATGCAAGAGCGACTGGCCCACAGCATTGGGGATAAACGCAATAACTTCCCCGGCGACCGATAGAACCGTGCCAGCGCCGATGATGCTTACTGTCACGACTGCTCCTGTCACCACAGACACGGTGCCGGCCGCCTTGCCGGCTACTTCAACACTGACACGAGCACCGTCCGAAGCACGCTCGATCAGGTAAATCGTGCCCTTCGCTGACAGTTCCACTGCCTTGATCGTCAAAACGGCACCCGCTGTCGATAGGGCGACTGGCGCCGCAACCAGAGCCCCAGCCACTGTGCTTGTTCCGACTACGACTGATGCCACTGGCATGGCGGATGTGGCGCTCAACGTCGTGGAAGCGTCGGTCGCTGCCTGAACATCAAGAGTGAAAGTGACACCCAGAGAAAACACCCCGGCGAGAACCAGAGCAACACCAGACACGGACTTCATAATGGCATTCCTGTAGAAATTGGACACCGGGATTCCGACTCAAGCTGTCCATCCTGAAATCGTTCATCCGCAAGGCAGGCATCTTAAACTGACTGCGCGGGTCCAGCCAAATCAGCTAGGTCCGGTCTGGGAAACTGGAAGTGCGGCCTATCAACATTAAGGAAAGTTGATGTCCTCCTCAGCATACGAAGCGGACCGCCCGCATTCAGTCCTGGCGCGTACCTCGGTCGGTGTCATCACAAACCTTCGTCTCTCCAGATCCAGCGCAACATGGCAGGACAGCATGGAGAGGGGCGCTAACAGAACATCAATGCCAGCCAGGCCGGCTCGTCCATCACATTGAGCAGCAGATAGCCACCGATTCGGTAAAACCAGAATTGCAGGCGCACTATTGCTGCGGATTGCCGGTCAAATAACATCGACTGCATGGAAATTGAAATGGCCTGCTGCGCGATCGCGGAAGTAGTGTTCCAGCGTTTCTTTCACCGTTCTGAACGCGATCTGGTCCCACGGAATATCTTCTTCCAGGAACAGGCGCGCTTCGATGGTCTCAAAGCCGGGGTTGAAGCTCTCGCTAAGCAAACGCGCCAGATGGAACATATGAACCTGGCCAACGCGGGGCACATTGAGCAGTGAAAAGAAGCCTTCGAGCTCAAACTGCGCGCCGGACTCTTCCATGGTTTCACGGGCCGCGCCTTCGGCCACGGTTTCGTTGAGTTCCATGAATCCGGCCGGCAGTGTCCACTTGCCCCAACGCGGCTCGATATTGCGCTTGCACAGCAGAACCTTGTTGCCCCAATAGGGCACGGTTCCGACCACGATCAAGGGGTTCTCGTATTGAATGCTGTGGCAGACCGGGCAGACGGCACGCTCCTTGGTATCGCCATCGTCCGGAATGCGATAAACCGCGCTGGCGCCACAGTCCCTGCAGTGTTTGATGGGCTTGCGAAGCATGGCCGCGGCGCGGTGCAGGCTAGGCGACCGTGACCGTGATCGATTGCAGCCCGGTAACACTGGCGTTCATGGTGTCACCAGACACTACCGCCGCAACGCCCTCTGGCGTGCCGGTGTAGATCAGGTCGCCGCTTTGCAGCTCCCAGGCCGCCGACAGGTGCTCGATGACCTCGCTGACGTTCCAGATCAGTTTGGTGATCTGGCTACGCTGGCGCTGCTGACCATTCACCTGAAGCAGAATTTCGGCACTGGCAATGCCGGCTGCGTCGGCCATTGGGGTGATGGCACCTATAGGTGCCGAGTGGTCAAAACCCTTGCTGATGGACCACGGACGGCCCAATTTCTTCGCTTCGTTTTGCAGATCGCGACGCGTCATATCCAGACCGACGGCGTATCCAAAGATGTGCTTGTGTGCGTCAGCGGCAGCGATGTTCCTGCCTCCTTTGCCGAGTGCCACCACCAGTTCGATCTCGTGGTGCAGGTTTTTGGTCAGGCTGGGGTAGGGCATGCTGGCCACCTCCCCGGGGTTGACCACCACCAATGCATCGGCCGGCTTCATGAAGAAGAAGGGCGCTTCACGTCCGCTGAAACCCATCTCCTTGGCGTGCTCCTCGTAGTTTCTGCCAACACAGTAAATGCGATGCACCGGAAAGTGCGTGGCGCTGCCAAACACAGGAACCGAGACCACCGGGGCGGGACTGAAAACATAGTTCATGGCATCTTTCTTTCTGCGGACGTTTGTGGGCTGAGTTTAGCGTCCCTCACTGCCGGCCCGCAATCCTGCCTTGCGGTATGCTGGCACCCATGCATACCGAAAATTTCATCCCCGGCAAAGACGCCTCGCTAGAGTCCACCATCAACGCCTTGCAGACACGTTTGCAGGCGCTGGGATTCCACATCGAGGAGCGCAGCTGGCTCAATCCGGTGGAGGGTATCTGGTCGGTGCACATCCGGGACCGCGATTGCCCGCTGCTCTTTACCAACGGCAAGGGTGCGACGCGGTTGGCCTGTCTGGCCAGTGCGCTGGGCGAATTCATGGAGCGCCTTTCGACCAACTATTTCTGGACGCATTACTACCTGGGACCCGATATCGCCGATCGGCCCTTTGTGCATTACCCGCAGGAGCGCTGGTTTCCGGTGGAATCCGGTGAGGCCTGGCCGGCCGGACTGCTTAACCCGCAACTGCAACGTTTGTACAACCCCGAAGGCACGGTCGATGCCAGCAGTCTGGTGGAATTCAATTCCGGCAACATCGAGCGCGGTATTTGTGCCATTCCCTATGTGCGTCAGCGCGATGGGGCTACGACGTGGTTCCCGGTGAACATCATTGGCAACCTGTACGTCAGCAACGGCATGTCGGCCGGCAACACGCAGGCTGAAGCGCGCACCCAGGCCTTGTCGGAGATTTTCGAGCGGCATATCAAGTTTCGCATCATCAGCCAGGGCTTGTGCCTGCCCGACGTGCCCGAGGAGGTGATTGGCCGTTACCCGCGCGTTGCCGCCGGTATCGACGCCTTGCGTGCTGCCGGCTTTGGCATTCTGGTGAAGGATGCCTCCATGGGGGGGCAGTACCCGGTGATGAATGTGACACTTCTGCATCCGCAGGACCAGGGCTGCTATGCAAGTTTCGGGGCCCATCCGCGTTTCGAGATTGCCCTGGAGCGCGCCTTGACCGAACTGCTGCAGGGGCGCGCGCTGGACGCACTAGCGGGCTTTCCGGTCCCCGGCTTTGATCTGGAGGAGGTGGCCAGTTCAACCAATATAGAAATTCATTTTGTCGATTCCAGTGGTGTCATTCACTGGAAGTTTCTTGGCGACCAGCCTGATTTCGAGTTTTGTGACTGGAACTTCAGCAACAGCACGGCCGAGGACTACGCATGGTCGATTGAGCGCATTCAGCGCGACGGATTCGACGTGTATATCGCCGACTTCACGCACCTGGGTGTTTACGCCTGCCGCGTGCTGGTGCCGGGAATGTCGGAAATTTACCCACTGGACGATCT
>CAZZLB010000013.1:11683-19695 GCA_964654655.1 uncultured Rhodoferax sp.
CAGGCGCACGCGCTGATCATGCAGACGGATCGTTTTATGGGCTTGCCCTCACCTGGCTTGAGTCTGGAAGGCTGTGAAATGCACCGCAAGCTGCTGCAGGCCTACGACAAGGTACGTCCAGGCGGCGTCTGACATGCAAACGCCAGTCAGGTTTTTCCGGCGCCTGTTCTTCTTTCTGTTTGCGGCCCTGCTGGTGTTTGAAGAGTGGGGCTGGGAGCCTCTGGCAGCGCTCTTTGCGCGCTTGGCCCGTTTGCCCATATGGGCATCACTGGAACGATGGATCATGCGCTTGTCGCCAAAGGCAGCGCTGCTTGTGTTCGGCGTACCGGTGCTGACCTTGCTGCCGGTGAAGCTGCTGGCGCTTTACCTTTTCGGGCGAGGTCAGACGGCGCTCGGTCTGGTGCTGCTGCTGAGCGCCAAGATTGGGGGCACGGCCATCATGGCACGGCTGTTCCAGCTGACGCAGCCAGCACTGATGCAACTGCGCTGGTTCGCCTGGTTCTATCCGCGCTGGAAGGCTTGGAAAGACGCGGTGTTGGCGGAGGTCAGAAAGACCACGGTCTGGCGTTCCGCACAGTCTGCAAAGCAATCCGTCAAACTGTGGTTGAAAGACTGGCAGCGCTGATGGACTGGTTGCTACCTCGATGGCCGGCACCGCCTCGGGTGCGCGCACTGTGCACAACCCGCACCGGGGGCCACTCCACAGCGCCTTTTGATTCCCTGAATCTGGGTGACCATGTGGGCGACAGCCCGTCTGCCGTTGCAGCCAACCGCGCCTTGCTGCAGCAAGCCATGGGAGTACACCCCGTTTTCATCAAGCAAGTACATGGCACCCAGACCGTCAGACTGAGCGATACAGCCGACACCGGCATGGAGGCAGACGCTTGCTGCACCAAGCTGGGCGGGCTTGCTTGCACGGTGATGGTGGCCGATTGTCTGCCGGTGTTGCTGGCCGACACGCAAGGCCGTGTCGTGGCTGCAGCGCATGCCGGGTGGCGTGGCCTGGCAGGGCAGGGTGGAGTTGGTGTCCTTGAATCTGTGCTGTCGTCTGTCGATGAACTTCGTGGCGCCGAGGCGAACGCTGGCCGCTCAGACATTCTGGCCTGGCTTGGGCCTTGCATCGGACCGCAGGTTTTTGAAGTAGGGATGGAAGTGCGTGACGCCTTCGTATCGCAAAATCGGCAGGCGGCTGCGATGTTTGTCGCTCGTGGTGGCGGCAAATGGCTGGCTGATTTGCAAGGGCTGGCCCGTCTTCGTCTGAGGTCATTGGGCATAGAAAGGATATATGGCAATGACGGTACGCAGGCCTGGTGCACCGTTGGTCAGCCAGTGCGCTATTTCTCGTACCGACGCGATGGAGTCAGCGGTCGCATGGCGGCCTGCATCTGGCTCGCCTGACAGAGCAGGAGGTGTTCGAACTGCGGGACAATCAGGACTTTCAGGACAATGTCAGTATTTTGAAGGGCCGGACCTGAGATACTCGGGTTTCCACTTGAACAGGCTAAGTTAACAGGACGCAGTATGACGAAGGAATCCTCTGATTTTTGGGCACAGTCGGTGCAGCAGTTTCAGCAGTCGCTGGCTGAAAACTGGACCCAGGCACTGAGCGCTTTGCAGAACGTCGATCTGGGTGCAGCGGGTGTTGGTGGCGCAATGGCGCTGCCCAAAGCACCGGATATCCGTTTTGCGCCGGAAAAGCTGCAGGAGTTGCAGCAGCAGTATCTTCGCGATGCAGCCAGTCTGTGGACCCAGGGCCTGCATGGTACGCAGCAACCCAAGGACAAACGCTTCGCAACCGAAGCCTGGGACAACAACCCGGTGGCGTCGTTTTCTGCTGCTGCCTATCTGCTCAATGCACGCACCTTGATGGGGTTGGCCGATGCGGTGCAGACCGATGCCAAGACGCGCGCACGAATCCGATTTGCGGTGGAGCAGTTGACCGCCGCGGCAGCGCCTAGCAATTTTCTGGCTTTCAACGCTGAAGCGCAAAAACTGGCGATCGAGACACAGGGTGAAAGCATCGCCAAAGGGCTGGGCAATCTGATTCACGATATGCGCCAGGGCCATGTTTCTATGACCGATGAAAGCGTTTTTGAGGTCGGCAAGAATGTTGCGACAACCGAAGGCGCCGTTGTGTTTGAGAACGATTTGTTCCAGCTGATCGAATACAAGCCATTGACGGCCAAGGTTTACGAACGGCCTTTCCTGCTGGTGCCACCCTGCATCAACAAGTTTTACATTCTGGACTTGCAGCCAGAGAATTCCTTCATCCGCTACGCCGTGGCGCAGGGCCACCGCACCTTTGTCGTGAGCTGGCGCAACCCCGATGCGGCGCTGGCGCACAAGACCTGGGATAACTACGTTGAGGATGCGGTCATCAAGGCCATCACGGTCGTGCAGGAAATCAGCGGTGCCAAGAAGATCAATGCGCTGGGCTTCTGCGTTGGCGGAACGTTGCTCGGTTGCGCGCTGGCAGTGCTGGCCGCGCGCGGCGAGAAGCCGGTTTCAAGCGCGACCTTTTTGACTTCCTTCCTGGACTTCTCTGACACGGGGGTGCTGGACGTCTTCATCGACGAATCGTTCGTCAATTACCGGGAAAAGGAGATGGGTGCGGGTGGCCTGATGAAAGGCAAGGATTTGTCCAGCACTTTCAGTTTCCTGCGTCCGAACGATCTGGTCTGGAATTACGTGGTCGGCAATTACCTCAAGGGCGAAACGCCGCCAGCGTTTGACCTGCTGTACTGGAATAGCGACTCCACCAATCTACCTGGCCCGTTCTACGCATGGTACCTGCGCAACACCTATCTTGAGAACCGCTTGGTCAAGCCCGGAACGGCAACAGTTTGTGGCGTTGGCGTCGACTTGCGCACACTTGACATGCCGGTTTACGTTTACGGCTCGCGCGAGGATCACATCGTGCCGATCGGTGGCGCTTATGCCTCGACCCAGGCGGTGTCGGGCAAGACACGTTTTGTGATGGGAGCGTCGGGTCATATTGCTGGCGTGATCAATCCACCGGCCGCCAAGAAGCGCAGCCACTGGACTCGCGAAGACGGCAAGTTTCCAAAGACCCAGGCGGAATGGCTCTCTGGTGCGACCGAGCACGCCGGCAGTTGGTGGCCTGATTGGTCAAAGTGGCTGAAGGCACACGCCGGCAAACAGCTTGCTGCACCCAAGACTTATGGCAAGGGCAAATACAAGGTGATCGAGGCAGCGCCCGGTCGCTACGTGAAAGTCAAAGCATAAACAGTTCATTTTTTTACTTTGGAGAAATCAAATGGAAGACATCGTCATCGTTTCGGCCGCCCGTACCGCCGTTGGCAAATTTGGTGGCAGCCTGGCCAAGATTTCGGCACCCGAATTGGGCGCTGCCGTCATCAAGGATTTGCTGGCGCGCACCGGTCTGGCTGCAGACCAGATTGGTGAGGTCATCATGGGCCAGGTGCTGGCTGCCGGTGTCGGTCAGAATCCGGCGCGTCAGGCGCTGATCAAGAGCGGTCTGGCCAAGGAAACCCCAGCCATGACGATCAACGCGGTGTGTGGCTCCGGTCTGAAATCCGTCATGCTCGCAGCGCAGGCGATTGCCTGGGGCGACAGCGAGATTGTGATCGCCGGTGGTCAGGAAAACATGAGTGCTTCGCCGCACATCCTGCAGGGTTCGCGCGACGGTCAGCGCATGGGTGACTGGAAGATGATCGATTCGATGATTGTTGACGGCCTGTGGGATGTCTATAACCAGTACCACATGGGTGTCACGGCCGAAAACGTCGCCAAGCAGTATGGCATTACACGTGCCATGCAGGATGCGCTGGCACTGGCCAGTCAGCAAAAGGCCGCTGCAGCGCAGGACGCGGGCAAGTTCAAGGACGAGATCGTTTCCATCAGCATCCCGCAAAAGAAAGGAGATCCGGTTGTTTTTGCGGCCGATGAATACCTGAACCGCAAGACCAGCGCGGAAGCCTTGGCCGGCTTGCGCCCAGCGTTTGACAAGGCAGGTGGCGTCACTGCCGGCAACGCATCTGGCATTAATGACGGCGCTGCTGCCGTGATGGTGATGAGTGCAAAGAAGGCTGCTGCCTTGGGACTCAAGCCGATGGGCCGGATTGCCAGTTTTGCCACCAGCGGCCTGGACCCCGCAATCATGGGCATGGGCCCGGTCCCGGCGTCGCAAAAGGCATTGGCACGCGCCGGCTGGAAGGCTGCCGATCTGGACTTGCTGGAAATCAACGAAGCCTTTGCGGCCCAGGCCTGCGCGGTGAATCAGCAGATGGGCTGGGATACTTCCAAGGTCAACGTCAACGGCGGTGCGATTGCCATTGGGCACCCGATTGGCGCGTCCGGTTGCCGCATTCTGGTGACACTGCTGCATGAGATGCAGCGTCGCGATGCCAAACGCGGTATCGCCTCTCTGTGCATAGGCGGCGGCATGGGCGTGGCGCTGACGATTGAGCGTTGAATCTGACCTTGCTGTCGCGCACCGGCAGTGCTCCAGTGATCTGGGCACTGCTGCTGACACCGCAACTGCTGCTGGCTGAAAGTTCCCTGTGTTTAACGGGGCGCAAGCAGTCGCCGGTGGACATCGTGGCGCCTGTCAGGCAAAAGATGGCTGTACTGGATTTTCAGTATCGCCCATCGCCACTCAGAATAGCCAACGACGGGCATACCGCCAGGGTACGCGTTTCCAAGGGCAGCCGTCTGCAGATCGGCAATGAGAGCTACACCTTGCAGCAGTATCACTTTCACACACCAGGCGGCGACCGGATAGAGGGCGAGGAGTTTGCCATGGCAGCGCACCTGTTGCACAAGAGCCAGTCGGGCCGGCTGCTGGCTCTGGTCGTGCTGTTTCGGCAAGGTGCCGAAAACGCTGCGCTGGCTGCGCTGTGGCCCAGGATTCCGGCGCGCGCGGATGGCGATCACATGGTCGCCGATGTGATGGCAGACCCTGCGGCCCTGCTCCCCGCTGACCACGCCTATTACCGCTACGATGGTTCGCTCACGGCGGCGCCCTGTACCGAGGGTGTGACCTGGCTTGTGATGAAGCAGCCACTGACGGTGTCAGCCGATCAGCTGGCCCATTGGCGAACCCGTTTCACCGACAACATTCGACCTCCGCAAAAACTGCAGGGGCGGTTCGTGCAGGAAAGCTGGTAGACAGTGCAGATAATTTGATAAGGAATATTTCATGAACAGCAATATCAGGGAAGTCTCATTGCAACGCAGCGTGTTGATTTTCATGCTGCTGGCCATTGGCCTTGCCGCCGGCCCGATCTGGTCGCAGGAAAAGGCAAAAGCAGCCAAACCCAAAGCACCCGGCGTCGAGGTCACGGTCACCGCCGAGATGACGGGCGCCGGCATTGTCTCGGCCGGCGTCGATCTGCCACCCATTCCTCCCGTCACGGGCAACCGGAAGAGTCCGGTGCCGTCCTGGGGCAAGCCGTTGCCGTACCCGGTGGTGATTGCTGATCGTCGTAACAACCGACTGATCGAAATAGCGCCCGACAAGAGCATTGTCTGGGAGTTTGTGTCGCCCGCCTTGAAGGTTTATCGGGGCAATGAGGATGTGAACTTTTCGCCCGATGGCAAATTGCTTGCAGTGAGCGAAGAGGACAACTTTGACGTACACATCGTGGACTACGAAAAGAAGGCATTGACCTGGACCTATGGCACGCCTGACGTTCGCGGCAAGGCGCCTGGTTTCCTGAATTACCCGGACGATGCGCATCTGCTCGAAGACGGAAAGTTCATTACGGCCGACATCCGAAATTGCCGCATTCTGATTGTTGATCCCAAGGACAACGCCATCGCTACGCAGTGGGGTACACCTGGCAAGTGCAATCACAAACCGCCACACGAGTTGGCACACCCGAATGGCGCCACGCCTCTCGAGAACGGCGACATTCTGGTGACCGAAATTACCGGATCCTGGATCTCGCGCATCACGCGTGAGGGCAAGGTCTTGTGGAGCGTTCAAGCGCCCAACATCCGCTATCCGTCAGATGCGTTCCTGACGGTTGATGGCAAGCAGGTGATCGTGGCTGATTTTGCAAAGCCCGGGCGCATCGTGATTTTTGATCCGGCGACGCGAAAGATCAGCTGGGAGTACTTTGTCAAGGACGGCGAGAAAATGCTGGACCACTGCAGCATTGCGCGCGAGTTGCCTGACACCGGGGACATTTTTGTGGTCGACGACTTGCGTGACCGCGTGCTGGTGATCGACCGCAAGACCAAGGAGTTCATCTGGCAGTATGGCGTCACTGATACCAAGGGGCACAAGCCAGGCTACCTGTTTTACCCCGATGGATTTGACATTGACGTGTTTCGGGACTGGAAAACGGCTTTGAAAAAGCGCTGATCTCAGTGTTTTCCGCAATACGATAAACCATATTAGTCGTTATAGTGACGATCAAGTATCGATTCCTCAACCTATCGGGAGCAAGTTAATGAGTCAAAAAGTAGCCTACGTCACCGGTGGCATGGGTGGCATCGGAACCGCCATCTGCCAGCGTCTGCACAAAGAGGGTTTCAAGGTCATTGCGGGTTGTGGGCCGACGCGTGACCACGCCAAGTGGCTGGCCGAGCAAACGGCGCTGGGTTACACCTTTTACGCCTCGGTTGGTAATGTGGGCGACTGGGATTCCACCGTGGCGGCCTTCAACAAAACCAAAGCCGAGCATGGCACGATTGACCTGCTGGTGAACAATGCTGGCATCACCCGGGACCGTATGTTCGTCAAGATGTCGCGTGAAGACTGGGATGCCGTGATCGAAACCAACCTCAACTCCATGTTCAACGTCACCAAACAGGTGGTGGCCGACATGGTTGAAAAAGGCTGGGGCCGGATTATCAATATCTCTTCGGTCAATGGCGCCAAGGGCCAGGCCGGGCAAACCAATTACTCGGCGGCCAAGGCTGGCATGCACGGCTTCACAATGGCGCTGGCACAGGAGTTGGCAAACAAGGGCGTTACCGTGAATACGGTCAGCCCCGGCTATATTGGCACGGACATGGTCAAGGCGATCCGGCAGGATGTGCTTGACAAGATTGTTGCCACCGTGCCGGTGAAGCGGCTCGGTGAACCCGGCGAGATCGCCTCCATCATTGCCTGGCTGGCCTCGGACGATGGCAGCTATTCAACCGGCGCCGATTTCTCGGTGAACGGCGGCTTGCACATGGGCTGAGGTGCGCAGCGGCGCGGGCAGCGGCGTCAGGCCACTGCCGATTCGAGTTGATCTGACACCGTCAGCCACTGTTCTTCCAGCGTCTGCAATTCATCGTTGACTTGTTTGAGCCGCATGCCGATTTCGGCATAGTCGGACGGCGGCGGCGCCGAGCACAGATGCGCCTCCAGGGCTCCGCCTTCGGCTTGCAGTGTGGCCATGCGCGACTCGATGTCCTGCAGCCGGCGCTGCAAGGTGCCGCGTGCCGCAGGCGGCTTCGCCTTCACTGAAGAAACGGTATTGGCCTGGTCTTTGCGCTGGGCCTTGGCGATGTTGCTGCTGGCTTCCTTGATGGCTTCGCGCTGACGCCTGGCTTCGTCCAGCAGGTAGCGCTGGTAGTCGTCGAGGTCGCCGTCGAACGGAGAAACACCGCCGCGAGACACCATCCAGAACTCGTCGCAAACGGCGCGCAGGAGAGCCCGGTCGTGGCTGACCAGCATGACCGTGCCTTCAAATTCGTTCAGCGCCATGGAGAGTGCCTCGCGCGTGGCCAGATCCAGATGGTTGGTTGGCTCATCGAGCAGCAGCAAATTCGGTCGCTGCCAGACGATCATGCACAGCACCAGGCGCGCTTTTTCGCCGCCGCTCATGCTGCCCACAGACTGCTTCACCATGTCGCCGCTGAAATTGAAAGTGCCCAGAAAACTCCGCAGATCCTGCTCGCGTGTCGCTTGCCCGAGCATCTTGCCGGCAGCGGTCATCTCCCTGACGAGGCGGGTCATGTGTTCCAGTGGCGTATCAAGCGGGCGCAGCACGTCGAGTTCCTGCTGCGCGAAGTAGCCGATCTGCAGCCCC
>CAZZLB010000014.1:0-15532 GCA_964654655.1 uncultured Rhodoferax sp.
GGCCCGCTGGCTGGCCTGAAGGTGATCGAGATCTGCTCCACCATCGCCGGGCCGGCATGCACGCGGCTGCTGGCGGACTTTGGTGCCGACGTGATCAAGATCGAACCCCCCGAGGGCGACCCGGTGCGCCAGATGGGGCAACACGTGGGCAATGTCTCGCTCTACGCGGCTTCCATTTTGCGCAACAAGCGATCCATTGCGCTGGACCTCAAGAACGAGTTGGGCCGCTCCATTGCGCACGAGCTGATTGCCCGCTGCGACATCCTGGTAGAGAACAACCGCCCCGGCGTGATGGAGCGCCTGGGTCTGGGTTATGAGGCGCTGTCAGCGCGCAACCCGGGCCTGGTGATGGTGCGCATCAGTGGCTATGGCCAGAGCGGTCCTTACGCCGAGCGCCCCGGCTACGGCGCCATCTGCGAAGCGGTGGGTGGGGTGCGCCACCTCACCGGCGACCCGGACCGGCCACCGGCACGCGTGGCACTGGCCACCACCGATTACCTGTCCTCCGTCTATGCCGCTTTCGGCGCGATGGCAGCAATCCATTCGCGCCACGCCAGCGGGCGCGGCCAGGTGGTGGACGTGGCCCTGTACGAGGCGGCTTTTTCGCAACTCGAACCCGCTGTGCCGGCCTTCGAGAAGCTCGGCGTCGTGCCCAAGCGCGAAGGTGCCAACCTGCCCTCGATGGCGCCCAACAGCCTGTACCCGACGCGCGACGGCGGCTGGGTGCTGATTGCAGCCAACAGCCAGCCCACCTGGAAGCGTCTGGTGGCCTTGATGCAGCAACCGCAGCTCTTGACGGACCCGCGCTTCGAGACGGTTCAGGTGCGCGGCAAGCCCGAGCACATGCGCGCGCTGGACGCCATCATCAGCGACTGGACGCGCGGCTTTGATGCAGCGGCACTGGAGACTATGGTGCGTGAGGGTGAGGTCCCGACCTCGCGCGTTTACACCTTGGCCGACATCTACGCCGACCCACAATTCAAGGCGCGCGACATGCTCTTGCAGGTGCCGCACGCCACGCTCGGCCACACCACGCAAAGCGGTGTCGTGCCGCGCCTCTCAGCCACCCCCGGCAGCGTGCGCCACAGCGGGCCGGATCTGGGTGCCGATGGCGTCGACATCCTGCGACGCGATCTCGGCAAGAGCGAACAGGAGATTGAAAACCTGCGCAGCGGCGGTGCCGTCTGTCTGCCCCAAACCGTCTGAGGAGATTCCCATGAATTCCACATCACTTGATCGTCGCCAACTGCTGGCACTGCTCGCCGCCGGCTCTGGCGGATCCCTGCTGGCGCTGATGCCGGGCTCAGCACGCGCACAGACCGCCAACTGGAAACCCACGCAAGCCATCACTTACGGCATTGGTGTAGCGCCCGGTGGCTCGGTCGATCTGTACGCGCGGGGCATCAAGAGCGCCCTGGAGACGCTGCAGCTGGTCAACGGCCAGACCATCGTCACCGACAACAAGCCCGGCGCCGCAGGCCTGATGGCCTTGCAGGTGCTGCAACGCAACCCGGGCAACGCGCATTTTCTGGGCACCTTTCACACCGGCAGTCTGGCCGGTCAGGTCACTGGCATTCTGAAGGCCGATATGCGCGAATACGTGCCGGTGGCGATGCTGGTGGAAGAAACCACGCTGGTCGCGGTGCGCGCCGACTCGCCCCTGAAGACGGCAAAGGATCTGGTCGATGCGCTCAGGCGCAACCCGGCAGCCTACAAGATTGCGGTGGCACCGCTGCGCGGCCTCAACACCCATCTGGCGATTGTGAAGCCGCTCAAGGTCGCCGGCGTCGACATCGGCAAGTTGACGATTGCACCGTTTCGCTCGTCCGGTGAATCGATGACGGCGCTGCTCGGTGGCCACGTCGATGTGGTCTCGGCCACCGGCCCCACCGTGGTGCCCATGGCGCTCGCAGGCAAGGTGCGCATGATCGCCAGCGCAGCGCCTGAGCGCGGCACCGGCCCGTTGGCGCAGGTGTTGACCTGGCGCGAACAGGGTGTGGCAGCCGACTATGTGAGCTACAACGGCGTGCTGCTGCCTTCGACGGTGGACGCCGAGCAGATCCGCTTCTGGGAGCAGGCGCTGCAAAAGGTGGCCCTGTCCAAAGAATGGATTTCGCTGGTGGAAAAATCCGGCAACAAGCCGATGTTCAAGGGCTATGTCGATTCCTACCGATACCTGCAGGCCGAACTCAAATCGACCCAGGCACTGGTGGCTGAACTCAAGCTGGAAGCCCAATGAGCGCGCCGCTGCAATTGGAGCCGGCAGGCGAGTGGGTGCAGGAACTCACCGAGTTGCAACTGCGTCGCTCGCAGGCGCGTGCCATGGGCGGCCCCGAAGCGCTTGCCAAGTTCAAGGCCAGTGGGCGCCTGAACGCCCGTGAACGCATTGCGCAACTGCTCGACGCCGATACCTTCCGCGAACTCGGCAGTCTGGCCGGCAAGGGTCACTACAGCCGCGAGGGTGTGTTCGAGCGGATCGACCCCACCAACGCCATCGTTGGCACCGGGCGCATCGCTGGCCGCAAGGTGGCGCTGCATGTGGACGATTTCACCATTCGCGCCGGCTCCTCGGAAGCCACGATTGCCGACAAATGGATTTACATCGAACGCATGGCGCACCAGCTGCGCATGCCGCTGATCCGTCTGGTCGATTCGGCCGGCGGCAGCGTCAAGCTCTTGATGCAGATCGGCGGCACCAAGATTCCGGAATACCCGAGCTGGCCCGCCAACGAGTTGCTCAAAACCGTGCCTGTGGTCGGTGTGGCGCTGGGCGCCTGCGCCGGGCAGGGCGCAATCAAGGTGCTGTCCTCGCACTTCTCCGTGATGGTGCGCGAGCAGTCACAGGTGATGGCGGCCGGGCCGCATGTGGTGTTGCAGGCCTATGGCCAGTCCATCGGCAAGAACGAGCTCGGTGGCCACCTGGTGCAGCGCAAGAGCGCGCTTGTGCACAACGAGGCGGTGGATGAAGCTGACGCTTTGTCCCAGGTGCAGCGCTTCCTGAGCTACTTGCCGCGCAGCGTCTTTCACACGGCCCCGGTGCTCCCCGGCAGCGACGACCCGAACCGCGCGGATGACTGGCTGAAGGATGCCATTCCGCACGAACGGCGCAAGATTTACGATCCGCGCAAGATCCTTGCCAGCGTGCTCGATACGGGATCCATCTTCGAGATCGGGCGCTATCAGGCCGGCTCGGTGATCACGGCGCTGGCTCGCCTGAATGGTGTGCCGGTGGGCGTGATTGCCAACGACCCCAAAGTGCAGGGCGGTGCCATGACGGTGCAGGCGGCGTACAAGATGGAGCGCCATGTGAACCTGTGCAGCCTGTTCGGTCTGCCGGTGGTGAACTTTGTCGATCAACCCGGCAACCAGACCGGGCTGGAGGCCGAACTTGGTGGCACGCTGCTGGGCGCCACGCGCGTCTCACAGGCCTTGCACGAGTGCCGCTCGCCCTGGGTTTCGATTCTGATCCGGCGCTGCTTCGGCATGGCCGGTGCGCTGCACGGACCCAAGTACGGGGAAGCACTCAATCTGCGCTATGCCTGGCCGTCGGCGCGCTGGGGCTCGATCCCGATCGAAGGCGGCGTGATGGCTGCGCACAAGACCGAGATCGAGAGCGCCGCCGACCCGGCCGCCAAGCGCGCCGAGCTCGAGGCTTTTTATCTGAACATGACTTCGCCGTTCAAGACGGCAGAGAAATTCGGCATTCTGGACATCATCGACCCGCGTGAAACCCGCTCCATCCTGTGCGACTGGATCGAGGACGCCTGGGCACTGGTGTGCAGCAACAAACTGGCCCAGTGAGCTGCGTGCAACTGCGCTCGGCGCTGCCGGGGTTGCTGCTGTGCGGCGTGATTGCGCTGGCGGCCACTTTTGTTTCGGAGCATTACGGCGGACCGCAGCTTCTGTACGCCTTGCTGATCGGACTGGCGTTTCACTTTCTGTCGCGCGATCCAAAAATCAGTGTTGGCCTGGACTTTTGCAGCAAGACGGTGCTGCGTGCGGGCGTGGCGCTGCTGGGCTTGCGCATCACGCTGGCGCAGGTCGGCGCGCTGGGATGGCGCACGGCACTGCTGGTCACGCTGGGTGTGGCCTCCACCATCACGCTGGGCCTGCTGCTGGCGCGTTGGACCAGGCGTTCTGCGGCCGAAGGACTGCTGTCGGGTTGCGCCGTGGGCATTTGCGGCGCCTCGGCTGCGCTGGCGGTGTCCTCGGTCCTGCCGGCCACGCGCGAGAACGAACGCTTCACCTTGCTGACCGTGGTGGGCGTCACGCTGATGTCCACGCTGGCCATGGTGCTTTACCCCTTGCTGGCCGCTGCCATCGGTTTGTCGGCCGCTCAGGCCGGTATTTTCTTTGGCGCCACCATCCATGATGTGGCGCAGGTGGTGGCCGCCGGCATGATGCTGTCCGACGCCGGCAACATGGCAGCGGCTGACAGTGCCACTGTGGTCAAGCTGTTTCGCATCATGCTCTTGATGCCGGTCGTATTGCTGCTGTCGCTGGCACTGCGCAAAGCCGGCAAGGGCAGCACCGCAAAGGCAGCTGACGCACAGAGCGCGCCGGCACTGCTGCCCGGCTTTCTGCTGGCCTTCATCGCCTTCATGCTGCTGGCAACCTTCTCGCTGGTGCCCACGGCCCTGGCGCAGAGCGCTGGCGGTGCCTCGCGCGCGCTGCTGGTGCTGGCCATTGCCGCTGCCGGCGTCAAGACCAGCTTCGAAGACCTGCTCAAGCTCGGCTGGACGCCAGTGCTGATGCTGCTGGCCGAATCGGTCTGGATCGCCACCTATGCCGCCGGTGGTTTGCTGCTCGTCTGAAAGAGACAACATGACGAGCGGCAAAACGCTCCCCTGAGCCTTGATTACCCAGCCTCGAAATAGTACGCCGCTACCTTGACAACTGGTGCGCTGGGGATTAAATATTTGCCAGGATCGATTTTTGACTCATGGATTGACAAACCATGAATTGACATGATGCATCATCGTTTGACTCCCTGGCATGCGTACATTCTGCGGATCAGCCTGCTTGTGCTCATGGGCCTTGCGGGCACTGCGGGGGCCCAAGGGACGAATGGCCGTCCGCGTCCCTTCGAGGCGGGCTACTTTCCGGGCTACGACCAAGCCCGCGTGGTAGCGACCACGGCCCATCTGGAGATTTCGACCGACGACCGTGCCCTGCCGGTCGCGTTTCCGGTTGACGCGCAACTGGTGCGTACGGTCATGGTGAAGAATGTTTCTGCAGCGCCGGTTCGCGCCTCCATCTCGCAAAGCATCACGATCACGCCGCTGGTGCCGGAACTGTTTTTCGCCCATCCACAGCCGGGGGTGTTGTACCTTGATCCAGGCGAAAGCTATCCGGTGCGCCTGCAGTACCTGATTTCGACCGATTCGAGGGCGCCGGCCTGGTCGCTGGGTGAGCACGTCAACGTGCCGATGTCGCTGACGGTTCAGGAAGAATCTGTTGCCACAGGGCTGAACGTCGGCTCGCCCGTCACAGTCACTTTGCCGCACGACATCACGGTGGTGCGCCCCGTCAATGCAGGCGCCTTTGATCCCGACCCGACACCGAATGCGAGCATATCGGGGACGCTGCGCCACGCTGACACCTTGCTCCCTTACGCCGATACCGGCTTGCTGGTTGATTCGGCAGGCTCATCGCAACATATCCGGACCGACGCCAACGGGCAGTACACGGCGCCGGTTTATGCCTACAAGCGGTCCGGCGGAGAGCCGGACTGGCGTGAGTTCAGCCTCTGGATGGACAACGCGGAGCATGCGCTGGACGGCAGTCCGCTGGTCATCGCCAAGGCCGGCGAGACCACCCGCTTTGATTACCTGGTACCTGCGGCGCGTCCGATGGCCAGCTACAGCAGCACAGGATCGATCCCGCTCGGTCTGGCGGCCTACGCCTGGGACGCGTCCGCTGATGGCAGCGTCATCGCTGCGGTTCCGTTTCATTCCGGCCTGGCAGATGATGTGATCGCGCGTCGCGCGTTTGTGGATGTTTTCACCTCTGGCGGAACCTTGCTCTGGCGCTATGCGCTGAACGGCGAGACACCGGCCATCGACGTGTCGGATGACGGCCAGTACATTGCAACGACGCGCCGGCCGGCTTCCGAATTGGGGCTGCCACTGGTGACCGGTGGCGAGGCCATCGTGCTGAACCGTGCAGGTGAACTGGTGCGCACTTTTCCTATCGTGACACGGTCACGAAGCCCCTGGGGGCCGGAGGACAGACAACCGCGCTACACCGAGGTGCGCATTTCGCATGACAACAAGTACGTGGCGCTGGGGGACGGCGAAGGGGGGCTGGCCCTGTTTGAACTGGCAACAGGCAAAGAACTTTGGCGCGTGTTTCTCAAAGGCCAGGTGCGGCGCATCGACTTTGACACTGCAGACGCCCGCCTGTTCGCCAGCGCTGGCGACGGCTATCTGCGCGCCTTCGACCTCAGCGGAAACCAGCTTTGGAAGGCCTGGGTCGATGCCTGGCTGGTCGGCATGGACATCTCGGCGCATTACATTGCGGCCAGCAGCAAGGCAGCGCGCCAGGGCCTGCACCTCATCAACAAGGTCACGGGAGCCACCGTGTGGTCTTACCAGGTCGAGCAGATCAGCATGGATGTGCGAATCTCTCCGGACGAATCCTATGTCTGGTACGGCACTTTCGCCGGCGGCGGATTCTGGTTGCCAAACAACAGCATCTTCTCGATCGACGGCATGCCGGTGTGGCAACTGGCACGCGCCGACAGAAGCAGTGCAGACGCGGGGGCCATCAGTTCGAACGGCGATTTGATTGCTTATGTCCAGGGCTGCACGGTGAACGTGTCGGATCGAAGCGCGCGCCCCGTCTTCAGGAGCGCGGTGCTCGGCGGCTTCAACAATCCCGACTGCGCCGGCCAGTACAACCACCTGATGTGGATGTCTCGCGACGGCAAACGCATGGTGGCTGCGCTCGGTCCGCGCGACGTGTCTTCGGTTGGCGCTGCCGTGTATTTTTTCAGCGCCGAAGCGGCCGTGCCTGCGTTCACGACGCAACCGGCGAGCCAGGCGGTTGACGTGGGCGCCAGCGTGAAATTCAGCGCTGCTGCGACCAGTGTGCCGGAGCCCACTTACCAATGGCAGGTTTCTGTTGACGGTGGCGTTGTGTGGGCGCACTTGAGCGACGTGGCTCCGTACTCCGGCACGAAGACCGCGAGCCTGACCGTCGCCAGCGTCAGCGCTGCCATGAACGGCCGGCTCTACCGATTGATGGCAACCAACTCGGTGGTCTGGGCCAGCAGCAATGCGGCGACCCTGACGGTGTACGGATCAGACCCGGTGACGGTGCCGGTCGGCTGGACACTGGCAGGCAACAGCAGCGCTGGCGCCATGACGGTGGCCAGTTCCTTTGGCGATGCCAGTCAGGTCGCCAGCGTCTGGAAGTGGGTGGCCTCCGGAACAGCGCCAGGCATGACTTATCCTACCTGGGCTTTCTACAGCCCCGGCCAGAGCGACGGCGGTCGGGCCTACGCCAGCAGCAAGGGCTATGAGTTTCTGAGCACCATCAACGCTGGCGAAGGCTTCTGGATCAACGCCAGAACCAGCTTCAGTTTCAGCCTGGGCGCAGGCAGTGCGCTGGCCAGCACGGCGTTTCAGAACATCGGCTCCGGCTGGCATCTGATTTCGACCGGTGACAGCAAGACCCCTGCAGCCTTCAACACCGACGTGAGCGTCAACACACTCTGGGCCTGGGACAGTGCCCAGTCCAAATGGTATTTCTATGCCCCCAGCCTGCAAGCGCAGGGCGGTACGGTGCTGAGTGACTACATCAAGAGCAACGGCTACCTGGACTTCAGCTCGACCGGCACGACGCTGCGGTCGGGTACAGGATTCTGGATCTACAAGCCCTGAGCGAATTCTTGAGAAGGAGCAAGCCAATGCCGACATTCACCGAGCCACCAAGCATCGACATGACTGCTCCCACGGTGCAGAGCTTCAACCCGGCGGACAAGGCCAGCGCCGTGGCGGTGAGCGCGAACATCGTCCTGACGTTCAGCGAAAGCATCGCACGGGGTAGCGGCAACATCGTGCTCAAGAGCGCTGCCGGCGCCGTAGTAGCTACCTATGACGCAGCCAGCAGCACCAACCTGAGCCTGTCTGGCAGCACCCTGACCATCAAGCCGACGATCGATCTGACGGGCGGCACCGGCTACTCTGTCGCGTTTGCATCGGGCAGCATCATCGACATGGCCGGCAACAAATATGCCGGGACCACCAGTTACAACTTCACAACCATTGCGGTCATTAACCAGACCATTACCGGTAGCGCCGGGACAGATACAACCGTGCATGGTGGCATTCGCGCCAGCTTCACACTGACCCCGACGAGCAGCGGCTTCAGCCTGACTGACAACACCGGAGCCACCGGCACCATCACCTTTCAAAGCGTGGAGCGCGTCAAGTTCCCTGATGGTGGGATCGCACTCGACGTCGGTGCAACCCAGTCTGCAGGGGAAACCGTTCTCCTGCTTGGTGCTGTGCTGCCGGGCAAGCTTGTCTTTGACGCCACCAAGCAAACTCTGCTCGGGGCAGCCATAGATCTGTTTGATCAGGGCTACAGCCTGCAGACCCTTTCGGGCGCCGTGATGCGATTGCCGATCTGGGACATACTGACCCAAAAAACTGCACCTACCAACACCGACATAGCGACTTACCTGTTAACCAATGTCAATGGGGTGGCACCTGATGCGGCGACATTGGCCACGGCGGTGGCAGCACTGAACAGCGAGACAAGTTTTGCCACGCAGGGCAACTTTTTGTGGCATCTGGCGGAGTCAAGCACCAATCAGACCCATGTCGGGTTGGTGGGCCTGGCGACGACCGGTTTGGCGTATGGGTGGTAATCGCAGATGAAACTTCTTGCAATCGTTGTCGCCTCATTGATGCTGCTGGCTTGTGGGGGCGGCGAGTCCGCTTCCACCAACAGCACAGGTAAGCCGCCGGCCTTTGACCCCCCGCCGACGCCGGGGCGCTAGCACCCGACCCGTGACGAGCCTGTCGCGCGCTCGGGATGGCGATCAGGAACGCTCGCTGATCGTTCAGGCTAAACTTTGCCTGGAACTGCTTGTGAGACCCATTTGAAAAACACTGTCAAGCGCTGGATCGAGCCACCCGTCTTTGAAGGCGATGAGGCCGGGACGCGCCGCGCCAGTCTTCTGAATGCAAGCATCATCGGCATTCTGTTGTACGGAGCGGCGGCCGTTGCTGGCATGCTGCTCGGCGGGAGGTCACCGGCACGACTGGTGATCATCAATGTGGCCATGATGGTGCTCGTTCTGCTGCTGCGTCGCCTGCTGCACGCCGGTCGCGTAAGGTTTGCGGCCATGGCGTTGACGGTTTTGGGCTTTGTCTTTATCACCGGCCTGAACATCAACCTGGGCACGATACGAACGCCAGTGGCGGCGAGCTATCTTTTTTGGGTCCTGCTGGCCGGAGCGCTGTTTGAACTGCGCGGACTGTTGATTGCATTGGCTGCCAGTTCCCTGGCCATACTCGGACTGATACTGGCACAGAACGCCGACCTGTTGCCGGCACCGGATTACACCGTCACGCTGACGCAGTGGTTTACTTACACAGCCTTGTTCGGCATCGGTTCTGCCGTCGTGCACTACACCAATCAGACGCTGCGCAATGCCTTGAAAGGGTCAAAAAATGAAGTCGTACTGCGTCAACGCTCTGAAGCAGACTTGCGCAAGCTGTCGATGGCCGTCGAGCAAGGTCCTGCTGCCGTCATGATCACCGACCGGCTGAGCCAGATCGAGTACGTCAATCCCCATTTCGAGGAGGTTACGGGCTACGTCAAGGCCGAGTTATTGGGCCAGAACCCGCGCATCCTCAAGTCGGGCCGGACCTCGGTCGAGACCTACCGCAAGATATGGAGTGCCATTGCTGCCGGCGCAAGCTGGCGTGGCGAGTTGTGCAACCGCAGGAAGAACGGCGAACTGTACTGGGAAAGCGCGTCCATCTCAGGCGTCAGGGACGAGGACGGAAGCATCGCACATTACGTGATGGTGGCGGTGGACATCACGGCCAGCAGACAGGCAACGCAGACCTTGCAGGCGATGCGCCGGCGCGAGATCGAGGTTGGTGTCATCGTCCAGCGTTCCCTGGGCAGCGATGTGCCCGAGGGCATCGAGGGCGCGTCGCTGGCCCAGTACGCTGATCCGTCGCAAGTCATCGACGGGGATTTCTCATCGATTCACCGCTTTCACCAGGGTTGCTTTGAAGTACTGGTTGGCGACGTCATGGGCAAGGGCGTCCAGGCTGCGCTGATGGGCGCTGCGATCATCACCGCCTACAACCGCGCGCTGGCCGAACAACTGATAGAACGGCAAGGCACGCAGTCCTTGCCGGCACCGGCCGAGATCGTGAACGCCGTCCACCGCGCACTGACGAAACAACTGGTCGAGATTTCCTCCTTTGTCACGCTGGCCCTGTACCGCTTTGACCTCGATGCAGGAACGCTCACTTACGTCAACGCCGGCCACACGCCCGGTCTGCTGACACGTGCAGGTGGCGCGCGACCGCTGGCAATTCTGGGCGACAACCTTCCGATCGGTGTCCTGCACGAGGAGAACTACGTTCAGATCAGTCTGCCTGTCGCACCAGGCGACAGCCTGCTGGTGTTTTCTGATGGCATTACCGAGGCGCGCAGCCCGCAGGGTGAGGAGTTCGGGCTGGAGCGCTTGATCGATCTGATCGAGGTGGGCAGCAAGGCGGAGCTGTCGCCCACCACCATGATGCAGGCCTTGCGCGGCGAGCAGCGGCGTTTTACCGGAGGCGGTCCCGGCGCGGACGATCTGACTGCCGTGATGGTGGCGCTGCAAGCGCGGCGCGGTGCTGCAGACCGGCGCATCGAGGATCGCATTGCGCCGCTGGTCTTCAATCTGCCCTGGAACCTGGAAGGTCTGGCAGTCTTGCGTACGCGCATCATGGCCAGTGCCGTCCGCCTGTCCGACGACGAGACCGACGCGCTCATTCTTGCCAGCTTCGAGGCGGCTACCAACATCATTCGTCACGGCCGCGTCCTGGTGGGCAATGCCAGCATCAGCTGCCGCATCACACGCGAGAGCGATGCCCTGGTGGTGGAGCTGATCTATCCCAGCGAGGTGTTCATACCGCCGGCCCAAATCGATCCTGACGTGAGTGGCCATAGCGAAGGCGGCTTTGGCCTGTACATCATCGAGCAGTCGGTTGATTCGGTGCAATACACCAGCCCGATGCCCGGCGTCGCCAGCATTCGCCTGGTCAAGCGCGCTGGAACGGGAGCAATCGCAAGCTGACCAATTGTGGTTAAAATTACTCAATCAACTGAGTAATTTGTAAATGCCTTATCTGCGTCCCCAGTTCCAAACCCTGAACAGTCGCCTGGCGGAGCCGCGGCGCTTCATTCAAGTGGTGGCTGGGCCGCGTCAGGTGGGCAAGACCACCCTCGTGCAGCAGGTGTGCGAGGCGATTGGCTTGCCGATTCAATTTTCAAGCGCGGACGAGCCCACGCTGCGTGGACCTGAGTGGATTGCGCAGCAGTGGGAGATTGCAAGACTCAAGCAGGGCAGCGAGGGCGCGATCCTGGTGTTGGACGAGGTACAGAAGATTCCTGACTGGTCAGAAGCCGTGAAGCGTCTTTGGGATGAAGACACGCGCAAAAAAATCACGCTCAAGGTGGTGTTGCTGGGTTCGTCGCCACTGCTGATTCAGCGTGGTTTGTCTGAAAGCCTGGCCGGGCGTTTTGAGGTGCTGCATCTGCCGCACTGGTCGGCCGCGGAGATGGGTGAGGCCTTTGGCTGGTCAGTGCAGCAAAGCATCTTCTACGGTGGCTATCCGGGCGCCGCTTCGCTGATCACCGAGCACGATCGCTGGGTGCGCTATGTGCGCGATTCGCTGATCGAGACCACGCTGTCGCGCGACGTCTTGCTGCTCTCTCGCGTAGACAAGCCGGCCCTGCTGCGGCGCATGTTTGAAATAGGGTGCCGCTACTCCGGGCAGATTCTTTCTTATACCAAGATGATCGGGCAGCTGCAGGATGCCGGCAACACCACCACGCTGGCGCATTATCTGGAGCTGTTAAGCGCCGCCGGCATGCTTACCGGCATTCCCAAGTTTGCCGGCGAGGTGGTGCGCAGCCGGGGCTCCAGCCCCAAGCTTCAGGTACTTGACACCGCCCTGTTCTCGGCCATGGCAGGCTATCGCTTTGAGGAAGCCCTTGCCGACCGCGAGCATTGGGGGCGCCTCACCGAGTCCGCTGTGGGTGCGCATCTTGCCAATGCAGCGGCCAGCGGCCAATGTGAGCTGTTCTATTGGCGCGAGCGCAACCGTGAAGTGGACTTTGTGGTGCGCGCCGGGCGCAAGCTCATAGCCATCGAAGTCAAGAGCGGGCGCTCGCAGAATGTGCTGGCCGGTATGCAGGCCTTTAACGCCGCGTTCAAGCCCGACCGGTTGCTGCTGGTAGGCGGTGACGGCATTGCCGTGGAAGAATTTTTGAAAATGCCACTTGAAAGCTGGCTGAACACCGGCTGATGGCAATCCACCCTAGGGCTCATCGCGAGCGTCGCGTGGTGATCCATGACTTCTGACTGCATTTGATCAATACTTCAATGGTAGTTGTATAATCGGATCATGGACACATGCTCCGCGGTCAAGGTTTTCGAATCCCTCTCGTCGGGCATCCGTCTGGACATTTACCGGCTGCTCGTCCGGGCCGGCCCTGCGGGCCTGGTGGCCGGCGAAATCGGCACCGAGCTGGGTGTGCCACCGACCAATCTTTCTTTTCATCTGAAGGCCTTGACGCAGTCGCAACTGCTGTCGGTGACGCAGGAGGGGCGCTTTCTGCGTTACCGCGCTCAACTGGCCCTGATGCAGGACCTGGTCACCTACCTGACTGCCGAGTGCTGTTCCGGGCATCCCGAACTCTGTGCTGAAACCTGTTTGAAAGACCCCGACGCATGACCAGTCAAGTCCTGAACGTGCTGTTCCTGTGCACGCACAATTCGGCGCGCAGCATCCTGGCCGAAGCCATACTGAACCACATCGGCCAAGGCCGCTTCAAGGCCTGGTCGGCCGGCAGCAGTCCGCGCGAGAACCAGCAGCCCAATCCGCTGGGCTTGCAGGTTTTACAAAGCGCCGGCATTTCCATTGACGGACTGCGCAGCAAATCCTGGGACGAGTTTGCAGCAGCCGACGCACCGCGCATGGATCTGGTGATCACGGTCTGCGACAACGCGGCCGGTGAGGTCTGCCCCTACTGGCCGGGTCAGCCCGCCACCGCTCACTGGGGCTACCCCGACCCGTCGGCGGGTGAGGGCAGCGAAGCGCAAAAACTCGAAGCTTTCCGGCAAACCCTGCACGCGCTCAAACGCCGACTGGAGTTGCTGATCAGCCTGCCGGCTGCGAAGCTGGAACGGACGCTGCTGCAAAGCGCGGCGCGGGCCCTGGCACAGGAGTAAGTCTATGCAGACCATGAACCCGGAATTCGTCATTGCGAGCGAAGCGCGGCAATCCAGGACTTCGATGCATGGATTGCCGCGTCGCTGCGCTCCTCGCAATGACGAAGTCCAAGTGTGCGTGATGACGCAAAGCAGGGTGACCACATCATGAACGTCTTTGAACGCTATCTCACGGTCTGGGTTTTTCTGTGCATCTTGGTCGGCATTGCGCTCGGCCAGGTGCTGCCCGGCGTGTTCCAGGCGGTTGGCAGCATGGAGATCGCGCATGTCAATCTGCCGGTGGGCCTGCTGATCTGGGTGATGATTGTTCCTATGCTGGTCAAGGTGGATTTTGGCGCCTTGCAGGAGGTGCGCAAACACCTCAAGGGCATAGGCGTGACGCTGTTGGTGAACTGGCTGGTCAAGCCCTTCACCATGGCTTTTCTGGGCTGGTTTTTCATCCGCCATCTGTTCGCGCCGCTGCTGCCGGCGGACCAGATCGACAGCTACATCGCGGGCCTGATTTTGCTGGCGGCCGCACCATGCACCGCCATGGTGTTTGTCTGGAGCCGGCTCACTGGCGGTGACCCGCTGTTCACCTTGTCGCAGGTGGCGCTCAACGACAGCATCATGGTGCTGGCCTTTGCGCCGCTGGTGGCTTTTCTGCTCGGCATCTCGGCCATCACCGTGCCCTGGGCCACGCTGCTGATCTCGGTGCTGCTCTACATCGTGATCCCGGTGATCCTCGCGCAACTCTGGCGCAAGGCGCTGCTCTTCAGAGGCCAGGTGGCGTTCGACGCCGCGATGGAAAAAATTGGACCCTGGTCCATCGCTGCCCTGCTTGCCACCCTGGTACTGCTGTTTGCCTTTCAAGGCGAGGCGATTCTGAAGCAACCGATGGTGATTGCGCTCTTGGCGGTGCCGATACTGATCCAGGTTTTCTTCAATTCGGCGCTGGCCTACTGGCTCAATCGCGCGCTGGGAGAGAAGCACAACATTGCCTGCCCGTCAGCGCTGATAGGCGCCTCCAACTTCTTTGAATTGGCGGTCGCTGCGGCCATCAGCCTGTTTGGTTTCAACTCCGGCGCCGCACTGGCCACCGTGGTCGGGGTGCTGATTGAAGTGCCGGTCATGCTGCTGGTGGTTTACATCGTCAACCACAGCCGGCACTGGTACGAGCGGGGCTGAGAGAGAAGCAGGCAGCGCAAAGGCCTCGTTCAAGCCAAAAGTGCGTCGACCCCTTTTGCCTCCACCATTTGCAATAACTTTGCAGAGGATCCGCTAGGGCGCTTGTTTGCGGTAGGTGACTCCCACTTCTGGACCGTTGACAAGCTCACGTTCAGCATCGCAGCGAATACGGCTTGACTTGCCTTCACGATGGTTGTGCGGATGGCGACAATGCGGTCGGGCGTAAAGGTTGGCGGCACTTCGCACAACGCACGAACACGCGCCATGTCTGTCTTGGACATGACTCCGTAGGTGCTCAGATCGGCAGCTGTGTCCAGAAGTTCCTGGAGCATGCGGGCGTCTTCACTGTTTCTCTTTGGCATTGCAAATCTCCTTCAAACTGCCAGTCACTGTCATTTCATCGATCATTGTCTCGGTCAGTTTTTGCAAACTTGCCCCGATAATCTTTGCGACTTCGACGACGTCGTCCGAAAAATCGGAACCAGGAGCACTCTTCTCCCTTCCCAGCAAAAAGAAAATTGCCGCCGCATGTTGCTTGGCCACGAGCGTTCTGGCCCCACCACTTTTTCCCCTACCCGCCGTTGCAACTCGCTTTTTGCATAGGCCACCTCCCAGGTCGGCTTCGTAAATGCCTTGCTCTATTTCACGCGCAGCCTTGCATAGCGCTTCGTCGGCAAGCACCTTCTTCGCCCAACGGGCAAAGGTCTTGGTCTTAAACACTTGCTTTCGATACATCATCTTCTAAAAGTATAGCACATAGTGCTATGGTTGTGAAAGGGAGGTGTTTTGCCGCTGAGCCGGACGGCGATGCTGAGGTCAACCACAGCCGGCACTGGTACGAACTCAATCGATCAGGACCTTGACATTCAGGCCTGATACGCGTCTGAA
>CAZZLB010000014.1:15632-19194 GCA_964654655.1 uncultured Rhodoferax sp.
AATAGATGAGAGCGCTCGAATCGAAAAAGGCGATCACCAGGCGCGCTCGGCTTCAAGTTCCGAGTCAATCTGCGCTTTGCTGCGTTGGTTCACGCTGGGCTGTTCCAGCAGCCATTGAAGGGCTGTCAGCCCGGCTGGCGTTGTCGATCCCTCTCCGGTCAGACGTTGATAGTGTTCCAGAGAGAGAACCACGGCCGCCATCTTGTTGCGTTTGAGGATGTGCACCGGGCCTCGGCGCAGACCATCGTCGATAGCGGTCATGCCGCGGCGCTTGATTTCGGCCACTGTGAGGGTGTTGGGGCTCATGTTGACCTCGTATCGGTATTGAAATTTGATAAATGATACCGTTATCGGTACCGATCATCAAGCGCTGTTCTTTGTGCCCGATTTCGCCAGCCACGCCGGATGTGGTCGCCAGGTCTTCAGCCAGTGCGCCACCTGCGATGCGGGCATGGGGCGTGCAATGCCGTAGCCCTGCGCCAGTTCGCAGCCCATCTGCAGCAGCTTGATGGTGTGTGCCACCGTCTCGGCTCCCTCGGCCAGCACCTCGATCCCGAGGTCGCCGGCCAGCCCGACGATGCTTCTCAGAATGGCCTGGTCGCTCGGGTTGTCCAGCATGCCGTAGACAAAGCTCTGGTCGAATTTGAGTTGAGACACCGGCAGGCGCTTGAGGTAAGTCAGCGAGGAGTAACCGGTGCCGAAGTCGTCCAGCGCGAAGCGCACGCCCATCTTCTGACAGTCCCTGAGCACGCCACAGACGTGCTCAAGATCGCCCATGACGTTGGACTCGAGCAGTTCGAGCTCCAGAGAGCCCGGCGGCAGTTCGGGGTGTTCATCCAGACAGGAGCGCAAGCGGGAAACAAAGTCGGTTTGCTGCAAATGGCGTGCGCCGATATTGACACTGATGGGCAGGCTCAGCCCCGCCTGATGCCAGAGCGTTACCTGCGCCAGCGCCGTCCTGATCACCCAGCGTCCCAGATCAATGGCCAGTGAATGGTCTTCCACCATGGGCAGGAAGTGGGCCGGCGGCAACATGCCGCGCTCCGGATGCAGCCATCGGATCAGCGCTTCCACACCGACCACACGGCCGCTTTTCAGGTTCACCTTGGGTTGGTACTCCAGCACAAACTCACCGTGACTCAGGGCACGCTCCACGCTCTGCATGTTCTGGTGCCGGGCCCGTACGGTGCGGTCCTGCTCGGCATCGAAAACATGGAAGCGGTTCTTGCCGGCCTGCTTGGCCTGGTACATGGCCTGATCGGCCTGGCGCATCAACTGCTCGGCATCGAGCTCCTGCGCCTGCGGGTAAAACGTGATGCCCAGACTGGCCGACACCTGCAGCACCCTGTCTGCGTAGGGCACGGGCTGCGCCGCAGCAGCCAGCAGGCGATTCAACATGGGTGCGCTGGCATCCACGTCGGACAGATCGACCAGCACCGCGACAAATTCGTCACCACCGATGCGCGCCAGCGTGTCGCCGTCGCGCAGCGCCTGCTTCATGCGTTCGGCCAGCGTCACCAGCAAGTGGTCGCCGGCCTCATGGCCATGCGTGTCGTTGACCGCCTTGAAGCCGTCGAGGTCGAGAAAGGCGACCGCCAGCTTCTGGCCCCGGCGCTGCGTCTGCATCAGTGCCTGGCTCATGCGGTCGGCCAGCAGGGCGCGGTTGGGCAGGCGGGTCAGCGTGTCGTACTTGGCAATGCGTTCGAGCTCGGCCTGCTTCTCTTCGACTCTCTGGCGCAGTTGTTCGCGCTCCAGCAGGTTGCGGATACGCAGCTTGGCAATCTCGACCTTGATCGGTTTGCTCAGGTAGTCGGCCGCGCCCAGCGCCAGGCCATTGATTTCGGCATCGCTGTCCGACATGGCCGTGATGAAGATCACCGGAATATTGCTCAAAGCAGGGTCTGCCTTGAGCCGGCGGCAAACCTCGAAGCCGTCCATCTCGGGCATCATCACGTCGAGCAGGATCAGGTCTGGCGGAAATTTTTTTGCCAGTTCCAGGCCGATGAGGCCCGAGGTCGCAATCTGCACCTGGTAGTCCGCCGCCAGTGCTGCATTGAGTACCTGCAGGTTGGTTGGCGCATCGTCAATGGCCAGAATCCGGGGTCTGCGGTCTTTCTCAGTCATTGCTGGTTTCTTCCTGAACCGGGTGTGCCAGTTCGATCATGAAAAGGGTCTGATCGTCAGACACCTGGGCGTTGTTGCTGAACAGCTGTAGCGCCTGGCGGATGTCTGCAATCTGTTGGTGGCAACTGCAAGGCTGGCCACGGGTGCCGGATTCGAACAGGGCAGAGAGTCGCTCCAGTCCGAATTCCTGGCCCTGCGCGTTGCGCACTTCCGTCACACCGTCCGAGAACAGCAGAAATTTGTCGCCCGGCGTCAGGGCCAGAGTTGATTGCGTATAGACCTCGCTCGCCAGTACGCCAATCGGTGCGTTCTTGCCCAGCAGCGCCAGCGCCCGGTTCTGTCCCCGGTGCTGCAGCAGGCACGGCGTGTGCCCTGCGTTGACGTAGCTCAGCGTGCTCGCCTCGAGGTCAAAGCGGTACAGCGCCAGCGTGGCAAAGGCCTCCAGCTCGGCCAGCCGGGGCGTCAGCAACTGGTGCAGTTCATGGACGATCTGCGCGGGCGTGGGCTGCGTCTGTGCCGCGCTGGCGCTGCCCATCAAGGTCGCCAGTGCCTGGTAATAGGCGGTCTTGATGCCGGCGCCAATCAGGGCAGCAGGCACGCCCTTGCCCATGACGTCGCCTACCAGCACCTCGACGCAGCCGGCATGCAGCTTGCGTATTTCCAGCAAGTCGCCGTTCACGCCTTGCGACGGCGCGCTGAAGTTGGCAAAACAGGCGCCTTCAATGCCTTGCGGCACTTCGCCCTGGAGCAGGGAACGCTGGATGAAGTTGCCGGCATCGAGCTCACGCTGGCGCGCCTGCTGCAACAACAGCGCGGTGCGCGTCAACTCCTCGACCGACAGTCTCAGACTGTCGCGCTGCGCCAGCACTTCGCGGCGCAGGCCTTCGCGCTCGAGCAAATTGCCAATGCGCAGCCTGGCGATCTCGACATTGATCGGCTTGGTGATGTAGTCCGCGGCGCCGAGCGACAGGCCCATGCTTTCGGAGGCACCAACCGACATCGCGGTGAGAAAGATCACTGGCACGTGGCTCAGGACCGGATCGGCCTTGAGCCGGCGGCAGACTTCAAAGCCGTCGAGCTCGGGCATCATGACGTCGAGCAAAATCAGGTCCGGTGGCCGCTTGGCGGCCAGGGTCAGACCCGTCGCGCCCGAGGCGGCAATCTGCACCTGGTAGTCGGCCGACAGCGCCGCCGTCAGCACCTGCAGATTGACCGGCATGTCGTCGATCAGCAATACCACGGGGCGCTGCTTCCTATCCATGGTCCGCTCCTTGCCATCCTTGTGCGGCCACGATGCGCCGGAGCTGCTCCAGCGTCACGCCAAAGCGAAACTCCTGCAAGGCGCGCCCGGCCTGCGCAATGGCGTCGGCCAGTTCGGTCCCTGCGACGGCTTCCTGCAAATCCCGAAAGCGCGTGATCGCGTCAAACTCGTGATTCG
>CAZZLB010000015.1:0-1824 GCA_964654655.1 uncultured Rhodoferax sp.
ATGCCCCGCTTCTACTGCCCCACTCCCCTAGTCACTGGAGAGACGCTTGGCCTGCTACCCAGCGCGGCACGTCACGTCCAGGTGCTGCGCCTGCAACCCGGTGACAGCATCACCCTGTTCAATGGCGGGCCCACGGAGCACGGTGACACCGGCGAATTCAGCGCCACGATAGTACGCATGGGGCGCACCGACGTGGAGGTCAAGCTTGGCGATTACCAGCCGGTGCAACGCGAAGCCATACGCCCCGTGCACCTGGCTCTGAGCATGCCGGCCAACGAGCGCATGGACTGGCTGGTCGAGAAGGCTGTCGAAATCGGTGTGGCAAGCATCCAGCCTCTGATGAGCGAACGCAGTGTGCTGCGACTTGGCGCCGAACGCGCTCAAAAGAAGGTGGCGCACTGGCAGAGTATTGCCATCGCGGCCTGTGAGCAATGTGGCGGCAACCGGGTTCCTCTAGTGAATGAAGTGGCAAGTTTTTCAGCCTGGATTCATGGAGGCGGTCAGGCCTCCAACACAGCTGCGGGTAGCTCCTTTTTGTTGACATTGCGCCCTGGTACACGTGGATTGCGCGAAGCTGCGGCAGCGCTGGATGGGTCTCAAGCCATCACCTGTCTGTCAGGTCCCGAGGGGGGTTTGAGCAACGCCGAAGAAGATGCCGCCCTGGCCTGCGGCTTTACACCGGTAACGCTGGGACCGCGAGTGCTGCGCGCCGAGACCGCAGCCTTGTGCGCCCTCGCTGCGCTGCTGGTGTAGCCGACGTCCGGCGGGTATCATGCCGCTTCATTCTTAGCAACAGGAGCTGCACATGGGACTGATGGACTTCGTCAAGAAACAGTTCATTGACATCATTGCCTGGACCGAAGACTCGGACGGCACACTGGCCTGGCGCTATCCGATGGCCGACATGGAAATCCAGAACGGCGCCTCTCTGACCGTGCGTGAATCACAGATGGCAGTGTTTGTAAACGAGGGCCAGGTGGCCGACGTCTTCGGCCCTGGCACGCACAAGCTGACCACCCAGACCTTGCCGGTACTGACCTACCTGAAGAACTGGGACAAGCTGTTCGAGTCTCCGTTCAAGAGCGATGTCTATTTCTTCAGCACACGCCAGCAGGTGGACCAGAAATGGGGTACACCGCAGCCCATCACCATCCGCGACAAGGACTTTGGTGCCGTGCGCCTGCGCGCTTTCGGAAACTACAGTTTTCGCGTCACCGACCCCAAGCTGTTTCATACCGAAATCTCCGGCACACGCGAGCGCTATGAGGTGAGTGATCTGGACGGCCAGCTGCGCGGACTGGTGCTGCAGAACATCAGCAATGCCATCGCCAGCAGCGGCATTGCGTTTCTGGACCTGGCCTCCAACCAGTTGAGATTTGCGCAGGCCCTGACCACCCAGCTGACCCCTGAGTTTGCCAGGATCGGCCTGAAGCTCGAAGGCATGACGGTGCAAAACCTGTCTCTGCCGGAAGAACTGCAAAAGGTCATGGATCAGAAGATTGGCATGGGCATGGTTGGCGGCGACATGGGCAAGTTCATGCAATACCAGACCGCACAGGCCATCCCCAAATTTGCTGAAGGCGCGGCAGCCGGCGGTGGTGGCATTTCTGGGGACGCCATGGGTCTTGGTGCTGGTGTGGCGCTCGGTCAGGTCCTGGCACAGAACCTGGCCAGCGGATTGCAAAGCAATGCCGCTTCCGGGCAGGCCTCCGGCGTCAAAGCCGACGAGGTGATGGCAACACTGGAAAAGCTCGGCGACCTCAAGGCCAAGGGCATCCTGACGCAGGAAGAGTTTGACGCCAAGAAGGCGGAACTGCTCAAGAA
>CAZZLB010000015.1:1924-19092 GCA_964654655.1 uncultured Rhodoferax sp.
AGGGCATCCTGACGCAGGAAGAGTTTGACGCCAAGAAGGCGGAACTGCTCAAGAAACTGGTTTAAGACCGAAACTCCATCTTGCAAGACCGTAGGTCGTGGCTGCCGTGCCCTCGCCCCAACGCGCCTACCTGGCTCCCTGCCCGGGCTGTGGTGCACCGGTTGAATTCCGCAGCGCGCAGTCCACCCACGCCGTGTGCGGCTATTGCCAGAGCACGGTGGTGCGCCAGGGCGAGACGCTGGCGCGCCTGGGCAAGATGGCCGAATTGTTTGACGATCACAGTCCACTGCAGTTGCATGCCTCTGGCGTCTGGCATGGCAAGACATTCACGCTGGTGGGCCGTCTTCAGTACAAATTCGGTGAAGGCAGATGGACCGAATGGCACGCGGTGCTGGAGGATGGCTCCAGCGCCTTCCTGAGCGAAGACAACGGCGCCTACGTGCTCGCCACGGCGCTGGAAACCCGGCGTGAAATGCCAGGCGCGGAACGTTTCCGGGTTGGAGCCACCACAGCCATCTCCGGCAAGCCCTTCAGTGTTGCATCGAACCAGCAGGTGGCCTTGATGTCTGCACAGGGCGAACTGCCCCGGTTGCCACCACTTGGCCAGTCGTTTGCCATGGTGGAGTTGCGTAGTCAGGGCAGCGGCGCGATCGGACACGCCGCAGGTGAAGTGCTCAGCATCGATTACAGCACTCAGCCCCCGACGCTATCGATTGGCAGTTCGGTTGTGCTTGATGAACTCCAACTCACCGGACTGCGTGATCAAGCGGTCAAGAACGAGGCCGTTCGCCAGTTCGCCTGTCCAAATTGTGGTGCACAGCTGACCGTGCAGTTGGCCAGCAGTCAGAGCATGAGTTGCAGTGCCTGCCACAGCATCATCGATTTGTCGCAAGGTCTTGGTGCAGAGCTCAGGCACGCGATTCAGGATGAGCCGGTCGCAAGCCTGATCCCGCTGGGGAGTCAGGGCGCCTTGCAAGGCACACAGTGGCAGGTAGTTGGATTTCAGCATCGCATGGGCACCGATCCGAACGACCCGGACGAACATTTCGGATGGGAGGAATACCTGCTCTACAACACCAAACGCGGATTCACATTTCTTGTCGATTCCACAGAGGGTTGGAGTCTGGTCCAGCCATGTACCGGCGCACCCGAAATGAGCGAGGGTCAACATAGCGCGACTTACCGGGGCAGCCGTTACGAGCTCAAGGAGAGCTACAACGCCGAAACCACCTACGTGGCCGGCGAGTTCTACTGGCAGGTGAGCCGCGGTCAGAAAACCTGGAACCGCGATTTTGTCAGCGGCAGGAACCTGCTGTCCATGGAGCAGGGCTCGAGCGAGGTGGTCTGGTCTGCCGGCAGCCGGATCGACAGTGATCTGGTTGCCAAGGCCTTCAAGCTCGAAGGCAAAAGGGAACTGCTCAAGCGCAGTGACGCCGGTCCCCTGAGCACGGCCAACAGCCTCAGCGTGGGCACTGTGGTCGTGCTGGTATTGGTATTGCTGTTGGTACTGCTGGTGCTCAGCCGATGCTCCAGTTGCGACCCGACAACCCAGAACTGCAACGCCGGCAGCAGTTCACGCAGTTCCGGTGCTTCGTATGGCGGTTATTCGAGCGGCGGTGGCCACAAGTGATGGATCATTTTTTCAAGGAGATCAGCATGGGAATGGAATGGATCAAACCGGGCGCCATCTTGGGCTCCCTTGTCTTTGCCCTGATGGGTGTACTCATTTTCTGGCTTTGCTTCGTGATCATCGACAAGCTCACGCCCTACCATCTGTGGAACGAAATCATCGAGAAGCAGAATCAGGCATTGGCGCTGGTGGTAGCGGCCATGTCCCTGGGAATCTGCATCATCATTGCGGCTGCCATTCACTGATGCTGGCCATGCAGCCGGCCCCGCGCCCGGTTGAAGTCGCCTTGCTGGCGTCGGTATTTGTGGTCTCGGCCTGCGGGCTGGTTTACGAGCTTGCAGCTGGCGCGCTGGCTTCCTACCTGCTGGGTGACTCGGTGCTGCAGTTTTCCACCGTCATCGGCAGCTATCTGTTCGCCATGGGCGTTGGCTCCTACCTGTCACGCCATTTCGAACGCCAGTTGCCAGCGCATTTCCTGCGCATCGAACTGATGGTGGCGCTGGTCGGGGGCATGCTGCCAGCGCTGCTGTTTGTAGCGCACGCCTGGTTGCCGGGCTCGTTTCGCTTCGTCCTTTACATGCTGGTACTGGCGGTGGGCACACTGGTTGGACTGGAAATTCCGCTGGTAATGCGCATCCTCAAGCGCAATGTGGCCTTGAAGGACCTGGTTTCCCAGGTTCTGACCTTCGACTACCTTGGCGCGCTCGCCGTATCCCTGGCCTTCCCCTTGCTTCTGGTCCCGCAACTCGGACTGATCCGCACCGGATTGCTGTTCGGACTGATGAACGCCGCCGTAGCCCTGTGGGCGCTGTGGCTGTTTCGCCATGAGCTACGCCGCTTCCAATCACACGCGCTGGCCTGCGTCCTGACCCTGCTGGTGCTTTGCGCCGGCATGACTGGTGCCGATCACGTCACCAGCTGGGCCGAGGACAGGATGTACCAGGATCCGGTCGTGTTTGCCAGCAGCTCGCCCTACCAGCGCATTGTCGTGACCCACAGTCAGGGCGAAGGCCGCGCTGGCTACAGGCTGTTCCTGAACGGCAATCTGCAGTTCGCCCAGCGCGACGAATACCGTTACCACGAGGCGCTCGTCCACCCTGCGATGGCCGCGCACGGGGCAGCAAAGAAGGTCGCAGTGCTGGGCGGTGGTGACGGCATGGCGGTTCGGGAAATTCTGAAATATCCCTCGGTTGAACGCGTCACACTGGTCGAACTCGATCCGGCCATGACCACACTGTTCTCGCAACAAGCGGCCCTGCTGGAGCTCAACGCGCACGCCTTGCAGTCAGCCAAGGTCCAGGTCATCAACGCCGACGCCTTCAGCTGGCTGGAGACCAGCAACGAAATCTTCGACGTGATGATTGTTGATTTTCCGGATCCGACCAATTTCTCCATCGGCAAGCTCTACACCAATTCCTTTTACGCACTGCTCGACAAGCACCTCTCCGCCAGTGGCTATGCCGTCATCCAGACCACTTCGCCACTGGTAGCCCGAAAAAGTTTCTGGACCGTCGTCAACACCATCGAGTCGGTTGGACTGAGTGCCACGCCCTACCACGCGCATGTACCCAGCTTTGGCGAGTGGGGCTACGTCGTGGCCGCTCGCCGCCCCTACCGTCAGCCGACCACCCTGCCGCAAGGACTGCGTTTCCTGACACTGCAAAGCATGCCTGCCCTTTTCGATTTTCCACTCGACATGGCGCGCCTGCCTACTGAAGTCAATCGCCTTTCAAATCAGGTTCTGGTTACAAGCTATGAAGCGGAATGGGGCCGCGTCGTGCGATGAGGCACATCAATGCGTGGCGCGCCCAAAATCCTCTTCAAGAGGGACCGCCGGGTAATGAAACCGCACCGGCCCGTCAGGGCGCTCGTTCACGTACTGAAACACCAGTGGGTCCGTGCTGTCCCGCACTTCCTGCACCGACCCCTGAAACGCGACTTTGCCGTTGTCGAGAATGACAACGTGGTCTGCGATCGTCAGCGTTCGCTGGAGTTCATGCGACACAAATATGCTGGTCAATCCCATCGAATCGTTGAGTTGGCGAATCAGGTTCGCTGTGACCAGCAGTGAAATCGGATCGAGACCGGAAAAAGGCTCGTCGTACATCAGCAGTTCCGGATCCAGCGCGATCGCCCGCGCGATTCCAATTCGCTTGGCCATCCCGCCAGACACCTGGCTGGGCATGAGATCGCGCGCATTTCGCAGGCCCACCGCGTTGAGCTTCATCAGGACAATGTCACGAATCAGTGATTCCGTCAGATCCGTATGTTCGCGCAAGGGAAATGCAACATTCTCAAAAACGCTCATGTCAGCAAACAGGGCGGCGAACTGAAACAGCACCCCCATGCGACGCCTGACGGCATAGAGTTGCCGCTGATCCATTGCGAGCAGGTCCTGCCCATCGAACAGCATATTCCCAGACCACGCACGACATTGCCCGCCCATCACGCGCAGCATCGTTGTTTTGCCTGCGCCCATCGGACCTATCAATGCAGTGACCTTGCCCCGGGGTATATGCAGGCAAACATCATCCAGCACAGCGCGCCCGGTGTAGCCGAAGGTGATGTTGCGAAATTCAACCAACGATGGATTGACGGTATTGGACATGGAAAGCCTTGCCGGACTGTACCGGCACCCGGATGATAGGGCATCGGAAGTCGCTGTAATGCACAGCGACAGGACGCACACGGAACCGGAGCAGTCTGTCCAATAGAATGCATCATGAATCAGACCTGCCGGTGACATCCTGTTGGGCGGCGTGGTACCTGGCGTCCGTTCTGGTTTTCCTGTCAAATGAGTAGCAAGCCACCATGACCATGATTCCCCTGCTCAAGATTCTGGAACCTGCCGCGCCGGCACCCCATGGTATGGCCTTTTTGCGCCTGGGCTTGCGCCCCTTCTATCTGGGCGCTGCCGTGCTGGCGACCCTCGCCGTTCCGGTCTGGATGATGGTATTGCTGGGGCAATGGGTCTGGGCGCCTGCTCTGGCGCCCTTGCTCTGGCACGCACACGAGATGCTGCTGGGCTTCGCCTCGGCGGTGATCATCGGGTTTCTGCTCACAGCGGTGAAGGCGTGGACCGGACTGGCCACACCGCGCGGATGGCCTCTGGGTGCGCTGGCCTTGCTCTGGCTCAGTGCCAGAGTCGCGGCGCTGGCCGCGCCCTATGCTGTTTACGCGTTGCTCGACACCTTGTTGCTGCCCATTGTCGCCCTGGTGCTGATCCGCCTGCTGCTGCGCGCCGGCAATATCCGCAATTTGCCGCTGGTGGGCTTGCTGCTCCTGCTGTCTGCAGCCAATGCGACTTTTCATCTGTCGGTCCTGGGTCTGCTCGATCTGCCACCAACCCGTGCGCTGCACGCCGCTCTGGCGGTGATAGTAATGGTCGAATGTGTGATGGCCGGACGCGTGATTCCGGGCTTCAGCCAGAGCGCCATCCCGGGCCTGCGAATCACAGCCCTGCTCTGGCTGGAACGCTCGGCGCTGGCGTTGACCGGGATGGGCCTGCTGCTGTGGGTATTCGCGGCGCCGGGCGGGATGACTTCCTGGGTGTTGGGATTGGCCGCTGCGGCGCATGTCTGGCGCCAATGGCGCTGGAAGCCCCTGCTGACGAGACAGCGCCCGATTCTGTGGATTCTTCACCTGTCTTACGCCTGGATACCGGCGGGGCTCGGTTTGCTGGCACTCGCACAGATCGACATGCTTGCGCTCTCGCTGGGACTGCACGCCCTGGCCGTGGGTACGACAGGTGGCCTGATCATCGGCATGATCACGCGTACCGCGCGGGGGCACACGGGACGTACGCTGCAGGTGTCCCGCGCAGAAGTTCTGGCTTACGTTTTGGTGTTGACGGCCGCCCTGTTGCGGGTGTTGCTGCCACTGCTCTGGCCCGATCTGCTGCTGCTCTGGCTGACCGCTGCGGCCTTCGCCTGGAGCGTGGCGTTTGCCATCTATGTGTTCATCTATGCACCGTGGCTGACGCAAACCCGGCTCGACGGAAAGGACGGTTAAGCGGCCATGAGCTCTCACCCAGCTCGCTGGAGCCTTGGATCCAAGCTGGCCCTGGTAGGCCTGCCCTTTCTTGTACTTGCCCTGCTCTCTACCGCCGCCACCTTGTGGGTTTCCTGGCAGCTCGACGGTGGCGCCGCCGCTGTCAACGAGGCCGGGCGAATGCGCATGCAGTCGTACCGGATGGCGCTGTCGATTGGCACCAGCGAAACCGCCGCCCTGCCAGGCCAGGTCAAGGAATTCAACCAGAGTCTGGCAACCCTGCGCAGCGGTGATCCCGAAAGGCCCCTGTTTGTACCCTGGGACGACACGGTGCGTGCAAGCTTCAACATTGTCGAGCGGGACTGGGCCCAGTTTCGGTCACGCTGGATTGACTCGCGTCCCAGCGCCGTGCAGGACCTGCGTGGCCAAACCGTCATCTTCGCCTCGCACATTGATGCCTTTGTCTCGGCCATCGAGTCGCATATGGCGCACTGGACCGCCTTGCTGCATTTGCTGCAGATGAGTCTGTTGGCCATGGCGATTCTGGGCGCAGCCGTTCTCATCTACACCGGTTATCTGTTTGTGCTGGAGCCCGTCGGCCAGTTGAAACAGGCGATCGAAAAGATCCAGCGGGGTGATTTTGATGCCCGGGTGGAAAGCGGCAGCAGTGACGAATTTGGCACCCTGGCCGACGGCTTTAACGGCATGGCCGAACACCTGCAATCGATGTACCGCAACCTCGAGAGTCGGGTTCAGGAAAAGACGGCACAGCTCGAAGAAAAGCATGAGAGGCTGGAGAGCCTGTACGAAGTCACGGCCCTGGTTGCCAAGGCCACTTCGCTTGACGAACTGGCACAGGGATTTGTCAAGAGCATTGCCCGGATTGCCCGCGCCGACGGTGTTGCCCTGCGCTGGTCAGACCAGGCCAACCGGCGCTATCTGATGCTCGCTGCCCAGGGTCTGCCAGGTTCCATGGTCGATGGCGAACTCTGTCTGGACCAGGGCGAATGCCATTGCGGCGTTGCCTCGGTAGCGGTTGGGCTGCGCATCATTCCGATCCAGTTCATGGGGTCTGAATCGCTGCAGCACTGCGCACGCGCCGGCTTCGAGACCGTCGTCAGCATCCCGGTCTATCTGCATGAACGCCTGATGGGCGAAGTCGACCTGTTTTTCCATGCGCGTGCCAACCCTTCCATTGCAGAGCGATCTCTGCTGGAAGCACTCAGCAGCCACCTGGCCGGTGCCATGGAGAACATTCGTTTGAACTCACTCGAAAAGGAGGCGGCAGTGTCCCAGGAGCGTCATCTGCTGGCGCGCGAGTTGCACGACTCGATTGCCCAGTCACTGGCCTTCCTGAAAATCCAGGTGCAGCTGATGCGAGACGCTGTGCAGTCGGGCGACGCGCACCAGATCGGGCAGGTTCTGGAAGAAATTGACGTCGGCGTGCGCGAGAGCTACGGCGATGTGCGCGAGTTGCTGCTGCATTTCCGTACCCGCACCAACACCGAAGACATCGAGCCGGCGCTGCAGACCACACTGCGCAAGTTTGAACACCAGAGCGCCATCAAGGCCACTCTGTCAATGCAGGGCCAGGGCATGCCACTCTCCCCGGACCTGCAGATCCAGGTGTTGCACATTGTTCAGGAAGCCTTGTCCAATGTGCGCAAGCATGCGCACGCCTCGCAGGTCTGGCTCGACGTCCAGCAGCAGCCCGCCTGGCGCTTTGAAGTGCGCGACGACGGCATCGGCTTCACGCCGGGCACCGATCAAATCGACGAGACCCACGTCGGCTTGCGTATCATGAGCGAGCGCGCACAACGCATCGGCGCCGAGCTTGATGTCATTTCGACGCCGGGGCATGGCAGTTCCATCATCCTGACCCTGCCTGTGCGCGCCCATCCCATGCCGGAGCAGGAAGAAGCAAAGCCATGAAAGCCACAGAGAACAGTCCGATTCGCATTCTGGTTGTGGACGACCACACGCTGTTCCGGCGCGGCCTGACGGCGCTCCTGATGCGTGATCCACGGCTGAGTGTCGTCGGCGATGCAGCCGACGCTGGTCAGGCGCAGCGCAAGGCGCAGGAACTGCAACCCGACCTGATCCTTCTCGACAACCATCTGCCCGGTGTCAACGGCGTTGACGCCTTGCCAGCGCTGCGGGAAGCCGCACCGCAGGCGCGCATCCTGATGCTGACCGTCAGCGAGGACGAAAGTGATCTGGCAGCCGCACTGCGTGGTGGCGCGACTGGTTACCTGCTCAAGACGATAGAAGGAGAGGCGTTGACGCAGGCCATTCAGCGCGCGATGCAGGGTGACAGTGTGGTGGCACCTGAAATGACAAGCAAGCTGGTCGCTGCTTACCGCGGTGCGGCCGCTGGTGGCAGGCCGGATGCAAAGCCGGCTGCTGATACCCGGCTTGCGCCAGCCATTGCCGGCTTGTCACCGCGCGAACTTGATATCCTGCGCGGCATTGTGCGCGGTGCCAGCAACAAGGAAATTGCGCGTGAACATGGCATCGCCGAGACCACAGTCAAGATCCATGTGCAGCATGTCTTGCGAAAACTTGACGTCAGCTCCAGGGTGCATGCCGCGGTGATTGCGTCCGAACACGGCCTGGTTTGATCACGCTGCATTGAAGCCCTGTGATCAGTCAGGGCAGTGGTCCTCATCCTTTGGAACTATGCGACATGGAACGCCATAGTTCCTTTTGTCGCAATCAATACTCCTTCCGGGGGATGGCTGTACGAGTCCGTCCGTTCTAGAGTCAGATCATTCCAGATGATTCAAACAGGAGCAAGAAGATGAAGAAGATGATGCAGACAGTATTGGCCATATTGGGCCTGGCAGCCCTCTTGTGCGCGGGTCAGGCCTTTGCCGGTGATCGAATGAACAAGAAATCACCGGCAGACGCCGCCATAGGCAAGAAATGCCTGAGCTGCCATGGCAAGGAGGACGATCCAGGCATTTATGGCGAATGGAAGAAGAGTGCCCACTTCAGCAAGAACGTGGACTGTTACGACTGCCACAAGCTCAAAGAAGGCGAAAAAGGTGCCTTCCTGCACCACGGTGCCTTCATCCAGGTCGTGGTTACGCCCAAGACCTGCGCCAATTGCCATGCCGCCGAGGTGGAGCAGCAGCAGCGCTCGCACCATGCCAAGGCTGGCAATATTCTGGCCTCGGTCGACAACTTGCTGGGTGAGGTCATCGGTGGCCCGGCTGCCGTCAATGCCGGTTGCAAGCAATGCCATGGCGGCACGGTCGAACTCGACGCCAAAGGCAAACCAACGCCGCAGACCTGGCCCAACACCGGTATCGGCCGCAAGAACGTCGATGGGTCAGTGGGCTCCTGCTCGGCTTGCCACACACGTCACAACTTCTCTTCGGCACAGGCACGCACGCCCGACACCTGCGGCAAATGCCACATGGGGCCGGACCATCCGCAGATCGAGATCTACAACGAATCCAAGCACGGTATCGCTTACCGCGCGAATGTTGACCAGATGAACCTGAAGTCCAAGAAGTGGGTCGCCGGTGTGGACTACACCGCTGCGCCCACCTGTGCGACCTGCCATATGAGTGCCACCAAAGGGCAAAAAGTCACGCACGATGTGGGTGAGCGTATTTCCTGGACCTTGCGCCCGGCCATCTCCACCAAACTCAACATGATTCGCCTGAGCAACGGCGACGAATTTGACCAACCCGAAGGCAAAGCGATGCCCAAGGTGGGCGACGAAGTCAAGGGTGCCAAAGTGGTGCAGATTCTGAACTGGGAGCAGCGACGCGACAAGATGAAGGAAGTTTGCACGACCTGTCACAGTGCCAACACGGTGGACGGTCACTACAAGCAGTTTGACGACGTCGTTGATCTCTATAACGACAAATATGCCAAGCCGATCGCCGCCATCATGAAGGAGCTGGAGGACAGGGGCTATCTGAGCAAGGAACCCATGGATGCCAAAATCAAATGGACCTGGTTCGAGATCTGGCACCACGAAGGTCGCCGCGCACGCCATGGCGCCTCGATGAACGGGCCCGACTACACCTGGTGGCATGGCATCTATGAAGTCAGCCAGCACACCTACTTCAAGTGGATTCCGGAACTCAAGGAAGTAGTGCGCAAGAAGGACGGCAATGAAGATTTTGCCAATGCCATGCTGGACAAATACTTCAAACCGATCGCCGGTCATGACTGGTTCTTCAATGGCATGGGCAAGGATGCCATCGAAAAAGTGCGCAAAGGCTACGAAGAACGATACGGCCAGGGCACCATGAAATAGCAACCGTCCCGCCAACTGAACGCGGCTCTTCGATCAAAGAAGAGCCGCTTTTTTTTGAGCGGTTTTTGGCTGGCTTGCCGTCCCTGTTCCTTGGAACTATATCGACCCGGGCAGCATAGTTCCAATGAATGCAGTGGCTACTCCTTCGGAGGGATGGCGCACCCAACCCTGACGACCTAGAGTCCTGAGGTGGTCTACAGGAGTTATTGACATGACAAAAAAAGGGCAAGCGCTCTCCGTACTGATCGTCAGCACACTGGCATTCACGGTGTGCTTCATGGTCTGGATGATGTTCGGTGTGATCGGCATCCCGATCAAGAAGACGCTCGGTCTCAATGCCACGGAATTCGGTCTGCTGACCGCGACGCCTGTGCTCACCGGCTCGCTGATCCGGGTTCCGCTGGGCATCTGGACCGACAAGTATGGTGGTCGCATCGTGATGGCCCTGCTGATGGCGGCCACGGTGCCCGCAATATGGCTCATGAGCTATGCCACTGCCTTCTGGCATTTCCTGATCATCGGTCTGTTCGTCGGACTGGCCGGTGGCTCCTTTTCGGTAGGTACGCCTTACGTGGCACGCTGGTTCCCGAAGAACCAGCAAGGCTTTGCCATGGGTATCTATGGCGCAGGCAACTCGGGCGCAGCAGTCAACAAGTTTGTGGCGCCAGCGCTGGTGGTTGCCTTTGGCTGGACCATGGTGCCGCAGGCCTACGCCGCCATCATGCTGGCCACGGTGATTCTGTTCTGGTTCTTCAGCCACAGCGACCCTGCCCACCTGGTGCCCAGCCACACGAAGTTCAGCGACCAGCTCAGGTCACTCAAAGACCCGAAAGTACTGAAGTACTGCCAGTACTACAGCATCGTCTTCGGCGGCTACGTCGCGCTGTCACTCTGGATGGTGCAGTACTACGTAGGCGAATTCGGTCTGGACATCCGGGCCGCCGCGCTGCTGGCGGCCTGCTTCTCGCTGCCTGGCGGTGTGCTGCGCGCGGTGGGCGGCTGGATGTCGGACAAGTGGGGCGCGCACAGCGTCACCTGGTGGGTCTTGTGGGTAAGCTGGGTCTGCCTGTTCCTGCTCAGCTATCCGCAGTTCGATTTCACCGTGGCCACCGTGAACGGCCCCAGGACTTTTCACATCGGACTGAACGTTTACCTGTTCACCATCCTGATGTTTGTTCTTGGCATTGCTTTTGCCTTCGGCAAGGCCAGCGTCTTCAAGTACATCAGCGACGACTACCCCCAAAACATTGGCACCATCAGCGGCATCGTCGGCCTGGCCGGTGGTCTGGGTGGCTTTGTACTGCCCATCATGTTCGGTGCCCTGATGGACCTCACCGGTATCCGCTCCAGCGCCTTCATGCTGATGTACGGCGTGGTCTGGGTCTCTCTGATCTGGATGTTCTGGACCGAGGTCCGCGGTCGCGAAGTGATGGGCCGCAACGCCAAACCCTTTGCCCTGTGATGCTTGCCACCTCCATTTTTGAAAGACGAGTATGACCAACCCAAGCTATTCCCGCGCAGACATCGCCGACTGGCGCCCTGAAGATCAGCAATTTTGGGATTCCACCGGCAAGAGCATTGCCAACCGCAATCTGTGGATCTCCATCCCCAACCTGCTGTGCGGCTTTGCCGTCTGGGCCATGTGGGGCATCATCACCGTGCAGATGCTCAACCTGGGCTTCCCGTTCAAGCCGGCAGACATGTTCACGCTGACCGCGATCTCGGGCCTGATGGGAGCCACCATGCGGATTCCGGCCTCCTTCTTCATCCGTCTGGCCGGTGGCCGCAATACCATCTTCCTGACCTCGGCGCTGCTCATCGTCCCTGCTGTCTGGACCGGCATCGCGCTGCAGGACAAGAGCACGCCGCTGTGGGTTTTCCAGGCCTGCGCCTTTCTCTCGGGCATTGGCGGGGGCAACTTTGCCTGCTCCATGTCCAACATCACCGGCTTTTTCCCCAAGCGTCTGCAAGGCACGGGCCTGGGTCTGAACGCCGGTCTGGGCAACTTTGGCGTCACCACCATGCAGGTGCTGATTCCTCTGGTCATGACCGTTGGCGTATTTGGTGCTGCTGGCGGCGGCTCCATGGTGCTGCTCAAGGACAGCGGCTGGATCATGGGCAAAATCGTTGCCGGCACGCCCACCTTCATACAGAACGCCGGCTTCATCTGGGCCGCGATCCTGCTGCCGCTGGTGATTGCCGCCTGGTTCGGCATGAACAACCTGTTGCCGCTGTCGCCCAACTATGGCGGCACCCTGGCCGCCTTCAGCAAGATTCTTTACCTGTGGGGCATCGCCTGCGTGATTGGCGGTCTGGGTCTCTACCTCTACCTGCCAGCACCCACCGGGCTCGGTCTGCTGAACATGTGGGTCGCCCTGCCGCTGACCATCGTGGCCACGCTGTTCGCCATGAAGCTGGCCGCTTTCGGTGAGATGAAGGGCAATATCGCCAAGCAGTTCGAGATCTTCCGCAACAAGCATACCTGGTCGCTCACACTGCTCTACATCGTGACCTTCGGCTCCTTCATCGGTTTTTCGATGGCGCTGCCGCTTTCGATCACCGTGATCTTCGGTGTCAGTCATGTGCCCGATGCCGCCGGCGTCATGCAGCACGCGCTGAAAAACCCGAACGCTCCATCGGCCCTGACCTACGCCTGGATCGGTCCCTTTGTCGGCGCGCTGATCCGCCCGGTCGGCGGCTGGATTTCCGACAAGGTCGGTGGTTCCATCGTGACGCAGGTGATCTCTGCCGTGATGGTGGTGGCCTCCGGCGCGGTCGGCTACGTGATGATGCAGGCCTACGCTTCGGCCACGCCGGAGCAGTACTTCTCTACCTTCATGTGGCTCTTTGTGCTGCTGTTTGCCGCCAGCGGCATCGGCAATGGTTCCACCTTCCGCACCATCGGCGTGATCTTTGACAGGCAACAGGCCGGCCCGGTGCTGGGATGGACATCGGCTGTGGCAGCCTACGGCGCTTTCATCGCGCCGGTAGTCATCGGTGCCCAGATCAAGGCGGGCACGCCAGAGATGGCGATGTACGGCTTCGCCATCTTCTACGCCCTGTGCCTGGTGCTGAACTGGTGGTTCTACCTGCGCGCCGGTTCGGAAATCAAGAACCCCTAAATCGTCTGGAGAACCCATGAGTCACTTTCTCGATCGACTGAACTACTTTTCCCAGCCCAAAGAGCCCTTCTCCGGCGAGCACGGCGTCACCACCGGCGAAGACCGCACCTGGGAGGCCGCCTACCGCGACCGCTGGGCACACGACAAGATCGTGCGTTCCACCCATGGTGTGAACTGCACCGGATCGTGCTCCTGGAAGATCTACGTCAAGGGCGGCATCGTGACCTGGGAGACGCAGCAGACCGACTACCCGCGCACGCGCTGGGACATGCCCAATCACGAGCCACGCGGTTGCGCCCGCGGTGCCAGTTACAGCTGGTACCTGTACAGCGCGAACCGGGTGAAATACCCGATGGTGCGGGGCCGCCTGCTCAAACTCTGGCGCGAGGCACGCCTGTCCAATGACCCGGTCGATGCCTGGGCCTCGATTGCCCAGTCTGACGCGAAACGCAAGGAGTATCAGAGCGTGCGCGGTCTGGGCGGCTTTGTGCGCTCCAGCTGGGATGAAGTCAACGAGATGGTGGCCGCCGCCAATGTCTACACCGTCAAGAAGCACGGCCCCGACCGCATCATCGGCTTCTCGCCGATTCCGGCCATGTCCATGGTTTCCTACGCCGCTGGCAGCCGCTACCTGAGCCTGATCGGTGGCGTCAGCATGAGCTTTTACGACTGGTACTGCGATCTGCCACCGGCCAGCCCGCAGATCTGGGGCGAGCAGACCGATGTGCCTGAATCGGCCGACTGGTACAACTCCAGCTACATCATCGCCTGGGGCTCCAACGTACCGCAGACGCGCACACCGGACGCGCACTTCTTCACCGAGGTGCGCTACAAGGGCACCAAGACGGTGGCCGTCACACCCGACTACTCCGAAGTCGCCAAGCTGTCCGACATCTGGATGAAGCCCAAGCAGGGCACGGATGCGGCAGTCGCCATGGCGATGGGCCACGTGATCCTGAAGGAGTTCTATTTCCCCGATAACGGCAAACGCAGTGCCTATTTTGACAACTACGTGCGTCGCTACACCGACATGCCCATGCTGGTGATGCTGAAGGAGCAAGCTCTGCCCAGTGGCGAAACCGTGCTGGTGCCGGACCGCTATCTGCGCGCTTCCGACTTCAACGGCAAGCTCGGTGCCGCCAACAACCCGGAATGGAAAACCGTGGCCCTGGACGAAAGTGGCAAAGTGGTGTTGCCGGTGGGCGCCATTGGCTTCCGCTGGGGTCCGGATGGTCGTGCCGATCAGGGCCAGTGGAATCTGCAGGCCAAGGAAGCGCGCCATGGCGGTGACGTGAAACTCAAACTCACCGTGCTGGAAGGCGCCAACCCCAGCAGCGAAACCGCCAGGGTGGGTTTCCCCTACTTCGGCGGCATTGTCAGCGAGCATTTTCCAAACAATGCCTCGGGTGACGCCAGCAACAACGTGCTGGTGCGAACCGTGCCGGTGCAACGCATTGCGCTCGGCAAGGCAGGCGACAAGCGGGAAGCCCTGGTGGCCACGGTGTTTGACCTGCAGGTGGCCAACTACGGCGTGGCGCGTGGTCTTCCGGGCGAGATGGCAGCCAAGGATTTCAATGACGACACGCCTTACACGCCGGCCTGGCAGGAACGCATCACCGGCACGCCACGCGAGCAGCTGATCACGGTCGCGCGCCAGTTTGCCGACAACGCTGACAAGACCCATGGCAAGTCCATGGTCATCATCGGCGCCGCCATGAACCACTGGTACCACGCCGACATGAACTACCGTGGCGTCATCAACATGCTGATGATGTGCGGCTGCATCGGCCAGAGCGGCGGCGGCTGGGCTCACTACGTGGGTCAGGAAAAACTGCGACCGCAAACCGGCTGGACGGCGCTGGCCTTTGCGCTGGACTGGATCCGCCCGCCACGGCAGATGAACTCGACCAGCTTCTTCTATGCGCACACCGACCAGTGGCGTTATGAAAAGCTGGGTATGGAAGAAGTTCTGTCACCGCTGGCCGACAAAAAGCTGTACGGCGGCAGCATGATCGACTACAACGTGCGTGCCGAACGCATGGGTTGGTTGCCTTCTGCGCCACAGCTCAAGACCAATCCGCTGCAGGTGGTACGTGACGCCGCAGCTGCCGGCATGGACGCCAGGGACTACGCCGTCAAGAGCTTGAAGGACGGCTCGCTGGCAATGAGCTGCGAAGACCCGGACCATCCGGACAACTGGCCGCGCAATCTCTTTGTCTGGCGCTCCAACATCCTGGGCTCCAGCGGCAAGGGCCATGAGTATTTTCTGAAGCACTTGCTGGGCACGTCACACGGCGTACAAGGCAAGGACCTGGGCCTGGGTGATGCCAAGCCGGCCGAAGTGGTCTGGCATGACAAGGCGCCCGAGGGCAAGCTCGACCTGGTGGTCACGCTGGACTTCCGCATGAGCACCACCTGTCTGTACTCCGACATCGTGCTGCCCACGGCCACCTGGTACGAGAAGAACGACCTCAACACCAGCGACATGCATCCCTTCATTCATCCGCTGTCCACCGCTGTTGATCCGGCCTGGCAATCACGCAGTGACTGGGAGATCTACAAGGGCTTTGCCCGGAAATTCAGCGAAGTCTGTGTTGGTCATCTGGGCGTTGAGCGCGAGATGGTGCTCTCGCCGCTGATGCATGATTCACCGGCAGAACTGGCGCAGCCGCTTGGCGTGCAGGACTGGAAGCGCGGTGAGATTGACCTGATTCCCGGCAAGACGGCACCCAATATGACCGTGGTGGAGCGCGACTACCCCAATCTCTACAAGCGCTTCACGGCCCTGGGCCCGCTGATGAACAAGGTTGGCAACGGCGGCAAGGGCATCGCCTGGAACACGCAGACCGAAGTCAAGCAACTCGGTGAACTCAACGGCTTGCAGGCAGCCGAGGGCATTTCCTGCGGCATGCCGAAGATCGAGACCGACATCGACGCCTGCGAAGTCATTCTGCAGCTGGCACCCGAGACCAACGGCCACGTGGCGGTCAAGGCCTGGGACGCGCTGGGCAAGCAGACCGGCCTGGACCACACGCATCTGGCGATTCACCGTGAAGACGAGAAGATCCGCTTCCGTGACATTCAGGCACAACCGCGCAAGATCATCTCCAGCCCGACCTGGAGCGGCATCGAGTCCGAGACCGTGTCCTACAACGCCGGCTACACCAATGTGCACGAGATGATTCCCTGGCGCACGCTCACCGGTCGCCAGCAGTTCTACATGGATCACCCCTGGATGACGGCTTTTGGCGAGGGCTTCTCCAGCTACCGGCCACCAGTGGACCTGAAGACCACTGCCGGCATTCAGGGAATCAAGCCCAATGGCAACAAGGAAATTGCGCTGAACTTCATCACGCCGCACCAGAAATGGGGTATCCACTCCACCTACAGCGACAACCTGATGATGCTCACGCTCAACCGTGGCGGTCCGGTGATCTGGCTCAGCGAGGACGACGCCAAACGCGCCGGCATTGTGGACAACGACTGGGTTGAGCTGTTCAACGTGAACGGCGCCATTGCTGCTCGCGCCGTCGTCAGCCAGCGTGTGAACCCGGGCATGGTGATGATGTACCACGCGCAGGAAAAAATGATCAACACCCCGGGCTCCGAGATCACTGGCGCCCGCGGCGGCATCCACAACTCGGTGACGCGCATCGTACTCAAACCGACGCACATGATTGGCGGCTATGCGCAGTTCAGCTACGGCTTCAACTACTACGGAACCATAGGCACGAACCGTGACGAGTTTGTGGTGGTGCGCAAGATGAACAGGATCGACTGGCTGGAAGAAGAAGGAGCAGCAGCATGAAAATTCGCGCACAAATCGGCATGGTGCTGAATCTGGACAAGTGCATCGGTTGCCACACCTGTTCTGTCACCTGCAAGAACGTCTGGACCAGCCGTCCCGGCATGGAGTACGCCTGGTTCAACAACGTCGAAACCAAGCCAGGCATCGGCTACCCCAAGGAATGGGAGAACCAGGACAAATGGAATGGTGGTTGGCATCGCAAGGCCAACGGCAAGATCGAGCCGCGCCAGGGCGCCAAGTGGAAGCTGCTGATGCGTATCTTCGCCAATCCGAACCTGCCCCAGATTGACGACTACTACGAGCCCTTCACCTTCGACTACGCGCATCTGCAGTCGGCGCCGG
>CAZZLB010000016.1:0-17582 GCA_964654655.1 uncultured Rhodoferax sp.
AAACAAACGATGTTCCAGGTCGTTGGGCTCACGTGCAATCGCCCGCTCTGCGGTGGTCAGGGCCTGACGTGCATCGCCACCGGAGAATTGAATTCGTGCCAGCGCCATGATCAGTCGCGGCTCGTCGAACCGCTCCATGGCCGGTCCAATCATGCGCAACGCTTCTTCGATTCGGCCCGTGTCCCGCAAGGCATCGACCTGTCGCAGCGTGTAGGCCAGAATGATCTTGTTCAGGTTTTCCTGCTGCGCGCTCGTCAAGCGTGGCGACTCTCTCAGACTGCGCAGGACCGGAGCAAGTTCGTCATCCTGCCGGTTGTCGAGCAGGACACCAGCATAACGAATGCGCAGGTCCGCATTCTCTGCAGGCGAGCGCCGGACAAGCTCACGCATCAAACGCAAGGCTTCAGCGGGCTTCCCAAGATCGATCCAGCATCCGGCCACCTGTTCCATCAGCGACACATCACTCCCGGCCTGTGACTCTGCTTGCAAGGCCGCAGCCTGGGCAGCCTGCCGATCACCTTGTGCAAACGACTGTCGAGCGCGTTGCACCTGGAGGTTGACATGGATCCTCTGCAAATCTTCAACCATGTTCTTGCTGCGCGCTGCCACAGGGATTCGTTCCATTGTCGTCAATCCATCGAGCCAGCGCTTTTGCTCGGCGTACAGCAAGGCGCGTGCATGCAGGACTTCAACCAAGGTGGGATGGGTCACCAGAAGGGTATCGAGCAGGGCATCGGCCCTGTTCAAGTCGCCCTGACGCTGGTAATGGCGCGCCAGAGCAAGTCGCGCCCAGGGGTTATTGGGTTCGATCAACAACGCCGCTTCGAGCCTGGCTATGGCCGCCGGGTAATCGGCACGACGCTCGTCGGCTTCAGCCAGCTTGAGCATGACGCTTACCTTGAGCGGACCCAGACCGTCCATCTTCAGCGCGGTGGCTTGATCCAGGCTGGAAATCATGGCCGATGCCTCCTCTTCGCGCCCAGTCTGCAGCAGCACAGTGACCAGCCCCCTGAAGGCTCCCGGATCATTGGCGGATGTCTTGAGCGCCAGGCGGTACATGGCCTGAGCTTCAGCCAACTGACGCTTTTCCAGTCGCAAGTCTCCCATCAATACCAGTCCGAGAATCTGTCGTTCATCAAGTTTGTTGGCCTCAATCAACTTGTCTTCCGAGTCCAACAGCTTGCCAGCCTGCCGCATCGCGAGCACTTGTTGCATCAAGGTCCAGTAATAGGCGCTATCGCGCGCCTGCTTCCAACGCTCTGGATGCAGGCGATCACGCAGCATCGCCTGGTCCAACAACCGAACGGCCTCGCTGAACGCCTGCTGGCGCAATCGAACAGTACCCAATCCACCAAGGGCGTCGGCATCGCGCGGCTTTTTGGCCAGGATCGATTCAAACCGTGCTGCGGCTCCGTCCAAGTCACCGCGTTCCAACAATTTGAATCCGGCCTGACTCGGTCCCGCCCGTCCCCCTTTTCTGCTCTCAACCGAAGCGCGCTCCAGCAACGCCAAGCGTTCCCGTACCGCCTGGTCATCGGAAAAACGGTCCAGATAACCAGTAAACAAAGCACGATCACTGCGTCGTGCGTTGAGCCAGACCAGGGCTTGGCTCCAACTCTTGCGGACCTCTTCGGCCTGCTCCGGCTGGCGCATCGTGGCGAGCTGACGGATGCCTTCACGACGTGACGACTCACGGTAGGTCAAATGACGCGCCAGTGCCAGAAGGTAGCGCTGATTGCCGGGGTTGCTTCGCGCCAGTTCCGTCAAACCGCGACGTGCTTCCTCCCACCCTTCGCGTGTGCCACCCAGCGTCTGGTAGTACTCCAGCCCCAGCGAGCCGGTTGGCTTGCTGGTACCCAAAGCGCTTCGATAGGTGCTGGTAGCGGCCTCCGCCTGCCCGGACTGTGCCTGGCTGCGCGCGATGTTCAGCGTCGGTGCATTCTTTCCGGCTTTCAAAACGGTTTCAAGCTCCGCCAGACCGGCCGGCACTGATGCGAGCTGCGTGGCACGCCGATAGAGATCCTGGGCTTGCGCCACGTGGCCGGCGCGCGCTTCAAGCAAACCCAGGCGTACCAACCCTTCCGGATGATTCGCATCGGCCCGCAACAACTTCTTCCATGCATCACTGGCAAGTTCGTCACGACCATTTTGTTGCCAATAACGCGCCTGTGCGACCAACTGGCGGGTCGCTGCATCATCAACAGCACCAGCTTTGGGGACGACAATGCTCAACGCAAGAAACAGAAAGACAAGCTTTTTCATACAAGTCATATTTTGCATGTCAAATTCGATCCCCAGTCAAGTTGACCGTCCTGTGTAAACCGAAAACGCTGGTCAATCCAACCCATTGAAAATAGCCCCAGTGCCTGCTCGTAATAGACCGATGGAACACCACCCATCGCAACAATTCTGAGTCGCTGCTGCCGCAAGGCGCCTTGTGCGCCCACGGCTTGCAGATAAGGCAGCAGCGCCGCAGAAAAGCCACCGGGGCCACTTCCTTCGGCCTGTCCCGAATAAGCATTCACGCGCGCAGGCGGAACAAGCAAGCGCTCAACCAGTGCTTTCATCCCCTTCATGCGCGCCAGCAGCCGGTCGCGCATGGGGTCCTGCGTCGGCATCATTGCCGCCCACAGGTAAGCACGAATTGCGTCATAACTCCCCTGATACCCCACTTCGGGATCGAGCAAAAACCCGCGATCTGCCCTGACGGCAATCCAGTCAGGGACCAGGTATCGGGGTGTGACAGATTCGATCATTGTGACTGTGGTGGCCACAAGATCCCCCCACACGGCGGTCGGAACTTCAGTGGCCAAACCGCGCAGGACGGGCAAGGGCAAATAGCTCGGGTTGAGCTTCCAGCCACCTGATTTCAAAGCAAAGCCCTGTGGCCCTGGCAGCAGGACCGGACCTACTCCGGCAACGTGCACTACCAGTTCCTTTTCAATGCGTGCCTGCACCAACTCGGCAATGGCCAGGAGGCTTTCGTCACGCCAGCGGCGCGCCGCCTGATAAAGAACATAGGCCAGCCAGAGATCGGCGTCGCCCGCTGCATTGCCGTCCATGACGCCCCAACTGCCATCAGCCCGCTTGCCCCACTTCCAGGCCATGAGCCGGGCCGACAGATCGCCCTGAGCCAGATTGGCACGCGTCCACGTCAGCAATCGGTCAAAGCTTGGCCGGTCATTGGCCACGAGAGCGAAAAACATGGCATAGGCCTGTCCTTCAGATGTACTCTGAGCATCAGCTGAATAGTCGACAACCCGCCCGTCAGCCTGAACAAACTTGTCTCTGAAAAGGAGCCAGTCAGACCAGCCATCACAGTTCGCGGCACGAGCATCGCAAGGTGAAGTCAAGGCCAGCGCCACAACGGACCCCAGGACGTGTCGGCGCGAGCACATCAAAACCAGCTGGTCCCCAGCCACAATGGGTTCCCCCCGCTACTCAAGATGCCCCTGCATGCGCTTGGCTGCAACCTCGCGCAGAGCCCGGAAGGCAGCCGCAGCCAACAGGATGCAAATCAGGACACCAAGCAAACTGACGAGCAAAGGATGGGCCGAAAACGCCCATCGCAAATGGAGAGTCACGGGAAGCGATCCAAGATAGTAGGTCTCACCGACTTTGGCGTACCGATCGCCTCTTTCATCAACCAGGACAAAATCGCCCTGCACGTTCTTGACACGTTCCGGATCAAGCAGCAGGTCGGTTATCTTCACCAGGTCGGCAGGTCTGTCAGCGTACAAAAGGACCACACTGCGACCCGACTGAACGGGTGACTCGAATGCCATCAGGCTCGTCAAACTACCCCCCTGCAACTTCAAGCTGCCTGGCGGGCGCGGCGTTGCCTGAAGGTCCTCCTCTTCCCACCGATAGAGGGCGCGCCGGAATATATCCGGCTCGCGCAAGCGGTGCTCCCCGTCGACGTCAACCAGGGGCAAACGGTCGGCCCATTTGCTCACGAGGTTCTGGTTCTTTGCCGAACCAATAACGACCAGGTCGCGTTGCGCCACCCTGTCCAATTCAGCAGCCGACACCAGCGCATGACGAAGGGCGGGATAACCAGTCGCCTCTCCCATTCGCCCCATCAACATCAAATAGGCGCCAATTTCCTCCGCTGCGGGTTGTTCCGGCATCACCACCGCCGTTTCTGAAAGATCCGCCAGTCGGGTAAATGGAAAGCCGATATTTCGGAAAAATGCGAGGTCCGGCAATGCGCTGTAATGAGGAAAGCCGCTGAGATCCAAAGTTGATTCAGGATCTATCGCTCCACGCAAATTGTCTGGCAGTGCGTCGCGGCACTCACCTTCCTTGAGCAGGTCAAAATAATATTGAAACTGCAACTGGCTGCGACCGTCAACCCGATGCATGGGAACAAACAACTGATCTTCCCGGTAGCTGTGCGCGGTATTAAAGAATGGCAGGTTCAATAGTTCCTTGCCCTGCAACTTCCTGTTCGGTTCGTCCAGCGCCAACGCACGAACAAATTCACCATTGATGCCAACATTAAGACTGGCCTTGTTGCTTAACGGCAATGCCGTAAAACGATATTTCAATTGGACCGGAACTCCAGCGCTGCGCCACGTAAAAAGGTCCGGCGCGTTACGGAAATTGATCTGTATCAGGCTCGGAAAATATCCCTGCGACTGAAGCTCATCGGGCCGCGCCAATTCTGCAAACCGCACGGGTCTGTCTGTCGGCACCCACGCTGGCGCATCGTATGGCTTGCGCGGCGGTGGTTCCACGTCCTGGGTGACCACAACACTCTGTCCACTCAACGCGCCATTGCCAAGCACGATCGACCGGACGGCACGCAGCAGATCCTGTTCGTTGTCTCCGGAGACGACCAACAACTTGGCGTTCGGGTTGTTCGGATGCGGTTCGATGGCAACGGTGGCAGCCGACGCGCTGCGCAGGCTGCCCAGTTTCTCACCTCCATCAAGAAAGACGACTGCATTTCCCTCCGGCAGTGCATTGAGGAAAGTCGGAAAACGTGCACCGCGATAACTGGCAAGACTGCCAAACCAGGAGGCCAGCACACCCGCCGCCTTGAGTGTTCCGAAGGAAGGGGCAGCGACAAAAACAAATGGCAATTTGAACGTGGCGTTGTCACGCCTCTCGAAAAATGGCAAAGGCAAATATTTGAGGTCTCCCGCCAGAGCCAACGGGGCCAACGTCAACTCAAGCTGTCCTGTGTTACTGAGCTCGAGCCACAGCGAACTGTGAAGCGGGTCTTCGCATTTGTAGGTGTAATGCCCGATCAGTCGAAACTGAAGCTTGTTGTAATCAGTAAAAAATCGCGGATCAAGATCCACTTCACGCCTGTTGGTGACCCCCTTCTCCCGCGGCAACGGAACGACAGCGACCACTTCGTCGTTGAGCAAGACCTTGAGATGGCTCAACTCGGCCAACAAAGCCGGCGAATAGGAATAGTCAAACCTCAATTTTGCCGATGCCACAACTTCATCCGACCGAATCGAAAACGGCAGCGATATCGCTCCATCGACACCGCGCAATCGGAGCGGTGTCGATGCGCCTAGTTGCTTGAAGCTGTACGACACGGTGCGCTGTCCGGATGTCTCGGCGGCGGCATTCTTGCGCACCAAGGGCCGGCTTACCGCAGTTTCGATTCGTTCCTGCCCATTCACGGTCTTGGGAGATTTGGCCTGGATCGGCGCACTGATGGACAGGCACAGCAGCACAAGCAAGCCCACGACTGACCTGAGCTTTCGCGGCAGATAACGCAAGACTCGTGACCCTTCATTCATGTTCATTTTTTCCATAGTAGCAAACGCCTCGAATGCTGGCTCTGGCCGATTCGTCTGACAAAACGAATCAGCCCCTGGAGACCGACACCCAACACTTCCCGAATACCTTGCAAAGGCCGATCGATGTCACGCTCAGGCAACCAACCTTGCCAGGCATCCGCGCGGGAAAAAGTCGCTGCGACAAGCGAGCGGTAGTCTTCGAGATCCATATTCTCAAACCTGGCCCGCAGCACCAACCCCTGATTGAATACGATCTCGGCCGGAATGGCGAACTCACGCTCACCTCTAAACAACGATATTCTTACCACACTCCCCGGTTCGACAGCCGCCTCTATCGGTAGTTTGACTGCCAGCCCGCCTTCGGAAAAATCTTCCACTTCGCAGGCAATCGTGCGCCCATTGGGCAATCTGATCATCGCCGGCAACTCCATCCGGACCCGCCAGTGACGCCTGATCTGTCGCGATTCCAGCGCCACAGACAGGGTGGCTGCAAGAATGATCAGGTTATACGCAGTCCACAGCACATTGAACAAGACAGTTCCGAATTCATGAGTGTTCCACCAGAACAGGCGGCCAAATCCGATGGCCAACCCAACGATGTTGAGCCCCAGGATAACGACGTAAGGTATTGCAATTTTCCAGTCGAAATACTCCTGTTCGACCCTGCCGCCCTTGGAAGTCACATTGAACTGCCCCGATTTCGGATTGATCATTGCAATGGTGGTGGGCACCATGATGTACCAGGCCAATGCTGTTTCGTAGACCTCGGCCCAGAACGTGTGACGGTGCTTCCCCTGCATCCTGGAATTGGCAATATTCGCGTGTGTCAGGTGCGGCAAGGCGTAGACAGCTATCAAGTCCGCCGATGCCTGAATGATGTGCGCCTCGAAGAACAGATATGACAGAGGTGCGGTAAGAAAGATGATGCGCGGCAAGCCATAGAAAAAATGCAGCATCGCGTTCAAATAGCACAGGCGCTGCGCCCAGCGCAGGCCTTTACCAAACAAGGGATTGTCTATTCTGAAAATCTGCGCCATGCCGCGCGCCCATCGAATACGCTGCCGCACATGCGCCGCCAAGCTCTCGGTTGCGAGCCCGGCAGCCTGAGTCACGCCCAGGTAAGCGGTGCTGTAACCCATTCGGTGCAGCTTCAGCGCGGTGTGCGCATCCTCCGTCACTGTCTCGGTCGCAACGCCGCCCACTTCAAGCAGCATGGTTCGTCGTAACACGGCACACGAGCCGCAGAAGAACGCTGCGTTCCACAAATCGTTGCCATCCTGCACCAGTCCGTAAAACAGTTCCCCTTCGTTGGGCATGCGACGGAACAGCTGGAGATTGCGTTCAAACGGATCGGGTGACAGGAAGTGATGTGGCGTCTGGACCATGGCCAACTGACTGTCCTGCACAAACAAGCCAACCGTTGCCTGCAGGAAGGTCCGCGTCGGAATGTGATCGCAGTCAAAAATCGCGATCAGTTCCCCGTTTGTCTTCGGCAACAATGCATTGATATTGCCCGCTTTGGCGTGCAGATTGGTGGAGCGTGTTGCGTAATTCACTTGCACCGAGGCGGCAAATTCCCGGAAATCCTCACGGTTTCCATCATCGAGCAGATACACCTTCATCTTGTCGCGCGGCCAATCCATCGCGAGTGCCGCAATCACCGTAGGCATAACCACAGCGAGCGGTTCGTTGTAAGTCGGAATATAGACATCCACGGTCGGCCACCTGGACAGATCCTGTGGCATCGGGACAGGCGTGCGTTTCAAGGGCCAGGCGGTCTGGAAAAATCCGACAATCAGAATGATCCAGGCATAGAATTCGGCGGCCAGCAGGCCCAAACCAAGCACCAGATCGATACTCCACTCGATTTGCAAGCTGGTGACGCAGCGCCAATAAAGGTAACGCGTCGATGCCAACACCGAAAGACTGACGAGCACCAGCGTCACCAATGTCCCGACATAGCGGCGCAAGTACAGTCCGACCGACAACGTAACCAAAGAAAACACCAGTTGCTCGTTGCGCGAAAAAGGAATGGTGACCAGAACGCAGAACAAAACCAGACACGCAAAGGTGACCGCCCCCAACATACCAGGGGTCGACCATGCCGACCAATTCACCAGGAGATTGCCCGATTCGTTGACCAGACCGTACAAATAACGCGGGTTCAGCAACGAGCGCCCGCCAAAGTTCCAGTGCTTTCGCCAACGCAACAGGATCGAGCGGGCGCTCATCGAGCAGTTTGACCCATCAGGTAAGCGGCAAGTCGCTGAAAATCATGCGTCGCCTGACAACGCGGGTCATAGAACAACACCGGTTGCAAGAATGCCAGCGCCTCGCAAACCGCTTCGTCCCGGTGAATACCCACCGGCAACAATCGCTTTCCAAGACGCTGCTGCAGGACCTCCCCAATGTCCCTGTTCAGGCGCACTGACTCATCCGTTTGATTCAAGAGGTAGACGCTTTCCACGTCAGGACGCAGCAAAGCAACCTGGTCAATCCAGGACTCCATCGCAACAATGGTCGAATAGGATCCCGCATCCGCAAGCAGCACTATCAAAATCAGATCAGCGCAAGCGAATCCCTGATTGAGATAGACAGACGGCCCGGGTGGCATATCGATCAACACCAGATCATCGTCGCCAAGACCGGTCTGTGCCAGTTGTCGCTCCAGCCAGTCCGGTTCAGCGACAAGGATGTCTTCAAATGCCTCGCGCTCGGATTCACTGACAACCCCATAAGGAACGCAACGCACCCCGAATTCGCTGTCCGCGATGATCGGCAGCCAACTCCTGCGCCGCAATGCTTGTCTGCAAATGCCTTGTCCTTGCGAAACCTCAACGCCCAAATGCAGATGCAAGGCATTTTGTGGATCAAGATCGATGGTCGAAACGCATCCTGCACCAAGTTCTGCAGCCATCGCCACGGCCAGATTGGCGGTCACCGAGGTTTTCCCAACTCCTCCCTTCATTGATGCGATGGCGACAACGGTCATGGTATTCCTGGTATTTCAATGGACTCGTGAAGAATCAACGCCTGACCTTCGCACCAATTTCAACTGCGTGTTCGATTCGGCGAAATACCCGTAGCAACGAAACCTCAGTGGAATGGCCTGCAAATCCAATTGTGTCCCGATCTGACCATCCCTCCTTCTGACGCCTGGAGAGAGCCGGCATCTTGAAGGGTTTGTCGATTGGCATGGACTTCAACAAGGGCCACCGGTTTTCCGCCTGATCAGCCTCAACTTCCCGGTTGAACTCGCGAAACCCGTCTGCCTCACGCCAGAATGGCTTGAAGAGCGCACCTGCGTCATCCACACGTTTGGGCATTCTCAAGTTCCCCCCACATACGGATTACTCTTGCGCTCCCGTCCGAACGTGCTCTCCGGGCCATGACCCGGAATAAAAACCGTCGTATCTCCCATGGGCCACAGACGCTCCACTATGCTGGCTATCAGCGTCGCGTGGTCACCCTGCGGCAGGTCGGTGCGGCCAATCGATCCGGCAAACAACACATCACCCACAAAGGCCCGGTTCGCCTCGGCACTGTAAAACACCACGTGGCCTGGCGTATGTCCGGGGCAGTGCCGCACTTGCAGCGTGCTCTGGCCCAAGGTAAGCGCATCGTGGTCGTTCAACCAACGCGTTGGAGTGAACTTCATCGCCTGGGCAAAGCCGAACATCTTGCTTTGAGCTGGCAAACCGTCGATCCAGAATTGGTCCGCCTGCTGTGGCCCGATGATGGGCAACTGCAACCGGGCCGCCAGTTCGCCGGCACCGCCGGCATGGTCAATGTGCGCATGGGTCAGCCAGATCTGGCTCAGCATCAGTCCATGCTGCTTCACGGCAGCCAGCAGCGATTCAAGATCTCCCCCGGGGTCAATCAATGCGGCTTGGGACGTCTGGTCGCACCAGACGAGCGAGCAGTTTTGCTGAAAATTGGTAACAGGAATGGTTTGGTAACGTAGCATTTGAATCACATTCTAGGGCGCAATCCGGTCTCTGGTGCGCCTGCACCACCCTGCTCGATGCGCTCCACCATCAGATCAACAAAGTTGCCATCGCCAAGGTCTACGCGGACCCGCACCGGCAAATACTGCAGGGTCGGTGCAAACCACAACTCTGCAGTGATAACGCCGGTCGGGTTCGCAATCGGCCGGGGTCGTAGATGAAATGCCGATACCGCACCCAACTCCGGTGTCTGCAGCAGCTCTTCCTCGATCACGTCATAAGTCCATAAGCCCATGCCCTGGGGTCGGGCCAGCCACAGGCTCACCTGTCTGCCGACTCGGAGCTGATCGAGACCACTGGCGAACCGGTGTGTCAGCTCAACAAACTGACTGGCCGTGTCCTGCAAGAATGGCGGCTGTGGCTGCTGCATCCCGTTATCGAACTTGACCATGGCACCGTCAAAAGCCATTCGTCGCACACCCCACGGGAATTGCTCCTCGTAGACCCGTGGCAGCAAGGTATCGACGCGAACTTCCCCCTGACTGGTCATGGAAACCCTCAGCAGCGCCAGGCTGATGTCCACACGGACCTGGTAGCGACTCTCCTCACGCTGCCACTGCACGCGGGCGCTTCCATACAGATTGCCCCGGTAATAGCCACCCAGGCGGTAGGAAAGCCGTGTGTCGGCTGGCCACCCATCTGACGCGGCCGCGGCTGCATCAGGAACTGCATCGTTTGACCCGATAGCCGGTGGTTCCGCGATTTGCGTCTGACTTGCGTCGACTTGAGCAGGCGCAGTCTGTTCAGGCACGACCGCCGGAACAGCCTCCTCGGCAACCGGCAGCGGCTTCAGCCCCGACCCAGCGCCAGACTCCGGTCTCTCCATCTGCTTGTGCAGTACCCGCGCTGGACGCGTCGGAGTGATGATGCGCGTGAAGATGGGATCTGGCATAAGCGTCAAAGGTTCGCCCTTTGGTAATCTTCCCTGTAACCAAGAGAGTCCCATCAAGTGCGCACAAAGCACAGCCAACAGCGTTGACCAGAACCAGAGCGGTCGAGGCAGTGCAGCATTCACGGCAGTTGCCCTGAATAAGAATAGACCAAGTAGGTTCCGGTTGCTAAGATCACAGCCCCGATCTTATGCAATCGCAGCAAGGCATTCCATGATCATCTCGCTGATAAACCATTCCCGGGTCATCGCAGACGAACAGGTCCAGGAGGTGCTTCGGGCCATCAATCGCCAGTTGAAGGAGGACTTTGAGCCCTACTGGAGTTTTTCGGCAACGCTGCGCCTGGAAGGACCGATCGGACAGCGCCCCAGCCTCAGCAAGTTCAGTGACATGCGCGGTGACGCGGTCCTGTACCTGGTTGACGGCGTCAATTCTCTGGGCGCAACCGGTTGGCACCTGGCCAACTACGGGGACATTCCCTATGGCATTGTGTTCCTGGGCCTGTGCGCGAAGATCAGGGAAGCCTGGTCGATCACGCTGTCGCACGAGGCGCTCGAACTGGTCGGCGACCCGATGTGCAATTTGCTGGTGCAGGGCAATGATCCGCTGGACCGGCGACGTCGGGTCTTTCACCTGTTTGAAATGTGCGATGCCGTACAGGCTGAGAGCTACAGCATCGACGGTGTTGCGCTTTCCAACTTTGTGCTGCCAAGTTACTTCAGCCTGGGCGAACAACCGGGGCGGCGCAATGACTTTCTGGGACGTTCCTACAAGGGCAGGACACTGGAGTCCTTCGGCATGAACCCGGGTGGCTACCTCAATATTCTTGATCCCAGGACCGGCAACTGGGAGCAGCCTGTTTACGGGGACGACAAGGAAGCCCTGCGGCGCAAGAAGCTGAAAAATCAAGTCAAGGCAGGCCGCGGCTACCGGCGCTCCCACCCCGATACGCCGTAGCGCCACCAAAGCCCCGGCATCATGGAGTTCGAACAGCAACGGTTGGCCACTGCCATTGCGGCACTGGAGGCGCAGCGAGAACTGCTTGGCAGCGCCGTGGTCGATACCGCATTGGCACCTTTGCACGAGCGGCTGACCACGTTGACCGGGCAGTCTGGCGCAGACAAGCGTGGTGAAAGCAAACAGACGCTCAAACAGGTCAGTGTTCTGTTTGCCGATGTGGTCGGTTCAACCACCTTGAGCCAGCAACTCGACCCTGAAGAAGTCCACATCGTGATGGATGAAGCGCTGACACGCTGCACTGCCCTTGTCCACAAGCATGGCGGCCGGGTGCTGAAGTACGCCGGCGACAGCCTGCTGGCCGTATTCGGTGCCGACGAGGTTCAGGAAGATGACGCCGAACGCGCAGTACAGTCAGGACTGGACCTGCTGGAGGAAGGGCGGCGGCAGGGTGAACTGGTGCTGCAGCGCTACCGGCACGCGGGCTTCAACCTGCGCGTGGGTATCCACACCGGGCCGGTGCTGCTCGGTGGCGGCCTGGACGCTGAAAACAATATACGCGGCTTCACCGTCAACGTGGCCGCGCGTATGGAGCAATCAGCACCAACCGGTGGTCTGCGCATCAGCCACGACTGCTACCACCAGGTGCGCGGCGTCTTTGATGTGGTGCAGCAGGAGCCCCTGCAAGTGAAGGGCGTTGACGCACCGATCGTGACCTATCTGGTACTGCGCCGCAAGCCGCGCGCCTTCCGCGTCAACACGCGCGGCATCGAGGGTGTGGAAACCCGAATGGTCGGGCGCGACGCCGAAATCGATCAGTTGCAGGAGGCCTTCAAGCGCATGTACAGCCAGCGCCGGCTCAGCGTTGTGACTGTGCTGGCGGATGCTGGCGTCGGCAAGAGCCGCTTGCTGTTCGAGTTTGAAAACTGGGCTGAGGCGCGCCCCGAAATCTTCTATTTCTTTCAGGGCCGCTCGCATCCGTTGACGCAGACCCAGCCCTATGGCCTGTTGCGTGACATCGTGGCCTGGCGCCTGCAGATCGCCGACAGCGACAGCATGGAGGTCGCCAAAACAAAAGTGGAGCAAGGCCTGGTGCCCGTGTTTTCGCCCGAGGATGGTGCGGACATGGCACTGGCGCACGCGCATCTGCTCGGCCATTTGATCGGCCTTGACTTTGCACAGAGCCCACACTTGCGGGGCATTCTTGACGATGGCAAGCAGATCAGAAACCGCGGCTTTCATGCGGCGGCGCAGATGTTCCGCCGCTTCGCAACTCAGAACGACTCCCCCATTCTCCTGCTGCTCGACGACCTGAATTGGGCAGATGACGGTTCACTGGACTTCCTGAGCTATCTGGTCCAGGTCAACCGCGATGTACCGACACTGATCGTGGCGATGGCGCGGCCCACGCTGCTGGAACGACGAGCCGATTGGCCGGGCAAGGCAGATTCGCAGCGCATTCTGCTCGAGCCACTGGACAAGGGGGCCAGCCGGCAACTGGTCAATGAGTTGCTGAAGAAGATTCAGGAGGTTCCAAGCCTGCTGCGTGAGTTGATCACGGGCGGCGCGCAGGGCAATCCGTTCTACATGGAAGAACTGGTCAAGATGCTGGTGGACGAAGGGGCCATCGTGACGGCCGGAGAGCACTGGAGTGTCAATGCAGAAAAGCTGCTCGCCACCCATGTCCCGCAAACGCTGACTGGCGTCTTGCAGGCACGCCTGGATGGGCTGAAGCCGACGGAAAAACTTGCGCTGCAGCAGGCCAGCGTCATCGGCCTGGTGTTCTGGGACCAGACCCTGGCCGCGCTGGATCCCCAATCGCCGGCCACCCTGGCCGCGCTGGTACAGCACGAATTGATCGTCCCGCATCAGGATGTGGCGCAGGACCACGTGATCGACGGGGTGCGCGAATATGCTTTTTCACATCAGGTGTTGCATCAGGTCACCTATGACACACTGCTCAGGCGGACACGGCGCACCTACCATGCGCAGGCTGCCCGGTGGTTCGCGAGCCACACTGGCGCGCGGGCCAATGCCTTTTTGAGCGCCGCCGCCGAACACTTCCTGAAAGCCGACGACAAGGAGCAGGCGTGCGAGTACTTCGCAAGCGCCGCTGAACATGCTGCTGCACTCTATGCCCACGAAACCGTAACCAACTACGTCCGTACAGCACTTGCCTTGACCGATCAGCCCTTGCAACGTTGGCGCCTGCTCAACGTGCGCGAACGAACGCTGGACTTGCAGGGAAAGCGCAGTGAGCAGCAGGATGACATCAAGGCCCTGGAGCAACTGGCTGAGGTGCTTGGTGACGACCGGCGGCGCTGCGAGGTCGCCTGGCGGCGCAGCAGTTTTGCCCTGCGCCGAGGCGACTACCGGGCCATGGAAGCGGCCGCCCTCCTGACGCTGGAACTGGCCGGGCGCATTTCGGATGCGGTGCTGGCGCTGCGCGGTCAACACAGGCTGGCGCTGGCCCGCACTTACCTTGGCGACAGTGCACTGGGCCACGCGCTGGCCAGCGAGGGACTGACCAAGGCGCGCGCGCTCGGTCTGCGGCAGCTCGAAACACTGTTCTTGAACGCCTTGTCGGTCATCGCCGACAGCCGGGGCGATCTGTTGGCCTCGCTCGGATTCGACCAGCAGGACCTGATCATCAATCGCGAACTCGGGAACCGACGTAATGAGGCGATTGCGCTGGGCAACCTGGGCAATGGCTGGCTCCGCTTGGGTGAACACGCCCAGGCGCGCTTGCATCTGGACGAATGTCTGCGCCTGGCTCGCGCCGCGGGCGATCGCGCGACCGAACCCAACATCCTCACGAACCTGTCGATGCTGGCGCTGCGCCAGGGCGAGGATGCGCCAGCCCTGGCGCACGCCCAGGCGGCACTGGACATGGCAGTCGAGGTTGAAAATCCCGACTTCGAAGCGATCGCGCTATGCTCGCTGGGTAACGCCGAACTGGCGCTAGGGCGCCATGCGCACGCTGCCGCAGCCTTCCGACGCGCCAAAGAAGTCGCTGCTGCGCTTGGCACCGCCACACACCTGGACGCCGCTGCAGGTCTGGTGCGTGTCGCCATGGCGCAGCAGAATGCCACTTTGGCTATGCAAGGGGTCGAAGACCTGCTCCGGCACCTGGACAGCCACAATGCACTGGAAGGCACCGAAGCGCCCTACCTGATCCACCTGACCTGCCAGCAGGCACTGGCCCAAGCGGGCGACCCACGCGCCGCACTGTTGCTGGGCAGAGCCCACGCCGAACTGCTCGCCGAGGCCATCCGCATCACCGATACGGCGCTGCGCCAGAACTTTCTCAACAACATTCCTGAGCACCGTGCCATCATGGCGCAGTGGTCCCTCCATCCGGCTCAGCGATTCTGAACAGCAGAACCGGTGACAGTAGCGCCCTGTCAAAGCCTCCAGTCGTACTGGATGGTCAAAGGTGCATGATCCGAGAACTTCTCGGTCTTGTAAATTTCCGCCGAGCGCGCGCCTTGGGCCAAGGCTGGCGTCGCGAGGTGATAGTCGAGCCGCCATCCAACATTTTTTGCGTAGGCTTGACCGCGATTGCTCCACCATGTGTAGCAATCGTCCGTGGTCCCGGGATGCAGGCGGCGATACACATCCACCAACCCCGCCTCACCCAGAAGTCTGGACATCCAGGCCCGCTCTTCAGGCAGAAAACCCGAGTTCTTGCGGTTGCCCTTCCAGTTCTTCAAATCAATTTCCTGGTGCGCAATGTTGACGTCTCCACACAGGATGAATTCACGCTCGCCCTTGAGTCTGCCCAGATGCGGATAGAACTCGTCGAGAAAACGGTACTTCGCCAATTGGCGCTCCTCACCCGATGAACCACTTGGAAAATAGCAACTGATGATGGAACGCTTGACGCTGCCACGGTCGAAGCGCAACTCGACATAACGTCCCTCGGCGTCGAACTCGGGCGAGCCATAACCCACAAGCACATCACTCGGCTCGTGGCGGGTATAGACCGCCACGCCTGAATAGCCCTTCTTCGCGGCAAAATGAAAGTATGCACGCAGATCGCCCATTTGCTCAAAACGGCCAGCCACATCGGCCGCCTGTGCCTTGACTTCCTGCACACAAATACAATCAGGTCTGGACTGGGCCAGCCAGGCTTCAAGCCCTTTGCTGCTGGCCGAGCGGATGCCGTTGAGGTTAAGGCTGGTCAATTTGAACAAGGAAGTTCCCATGTCAGAGTGCGTCGCTAGCAATTCCGGGCCCGCCCCTGCGCAGGACGCGCTGGCACAGGATTTCTTGCAGTTTGTTGTGGATTGTGGCGTGCTGCGGTTCGGTGAATACAAGACCAAGGCCGGTCGTATCAGCCCCTACTTTTTCAATGCCGGCCAATTTGACGATGGCGCCAAACTGGGACGACTGGCGCAATTCTATGCCCAGCGCCTGTTGCAGAGCGGCATCGGGTTCGACATGATTTTTGGCCCGGCCTACAAAGGCATTCCGCTGGCAGCTGCCCTGGCTGTGGAACTGGCCCGGCTCGGTGTGAACGTTCCTTTTGCCTACAACCGCAAGGAAGCCAAGGATCACGGCGAAGGCGGCACGCTGGTTGGGGCAGCGCTGAAGGGGCGCGTCCTGATCGTTGACGATGTCATGTCGGCTGGTACTGCGACGCGCGAATCAATCGCGATCATCAACCGTGCCGGTGCCACGGCCCACGCAGTGATTATTGCCCTGGACAGACAGGAAAAAGCAACGGAAGATGGACGCGATGTTGAGCACAGCGCGGTTCAGTATGTGCAAAGGGAACTCGGGCTTCAGGTGTCTGCGATTGCCAAACTCGCGGATTTGATGCAGTATCTGCAACAACACCGCGCTGACGGACTGGCGATCGACCAACAGCGTGTCCTGGCCTACCAGCAACGTTACGGCGTTACAGAAAGTCGAGCATGATAAGAGCCTGCACCCAGCATCCGGGGCACCAACGTCGCCGCATCGTCGCAGGCCTGCTGCTGGCACCACTGTTGACCGCCGGCCTGGCACAAACATCACAGTCAGCGACCCCCGAGATTTACACCTGTGTTGACGCCAAGGGGCGCAACCTGACATCCGACCGCCCGATCGCCGAATGCCTTGACCGCGAGCAGAAGCTGCTCAACCCCAGTGGCACGGTCAAGGCGCGCGTCGGCCCTTCGCTGACCGCACAGGAACGCACCGAACTCGAGGCCAAGGAAAAAGCCGAGTTGGAAGAACGGGCTCGCCTGAATGAAGAAAAACGGCGCGACCGCGCCCTGCTGGCACGTTACCCCAACAAGACACTGCACGACAAGGAACGTGCAGTGGCGCTGGCCCAGATCGGCGTTGTGCGCCAGGCCGCTGTGAACCGTGTCGATGAACTCCAGCGTCAGCGCGCTTCAGTGCTGGATGAAATGGAGTTTTACAAGAAAGACCCGAACAAGGCCCCCGCTTCGGTGCGTCGCCAGTTGGAGGAGGTCAACGCCAGTCTGGCGGTACAGGCACGCTTTATTGCGGAGCAGGACGCCGAAGTCAAACGCGTTACTTTTCGTTTTGAGGAAGAACTGTTTCGCCTGAAGCAGTTGTGGGCGCTGCAGGCTGCCAGCCCCGCCGCCAGCACCAGCAAGACACGCTGACTCAGCCCATCTTCTTGCGCAGCAGTTCATTGACCTGCTGCGGATTGGCCTTGCCCTGGCTGGCTTTCATGATCTGCCCGACCAGCGCATTGAGTGCCTTGCCGTTGCCTCCCCGGTACTCTTCGACATTTCTCGGGTTCGCCATCAAGACGCCATCGACGATTTTCTCCAGGGCGGACGTGTCGTTCAACTGCCTGAGCCCTTTGGCTTCGATCAGCTGATCGACGTCGCCGCCTTCCCTGCTCCATAGAGCGTCAAACACCTGCCTGGCTGCGTTATTGGAGATCGTGCCATCGGCGATACGTACGATCAGCTGTGCCAATTGCAGGGCGCTTGCAGGTGACT
>CAZZLB010000016.1:17682-18809 GCA_964654655.1 uncultured Rhodoferax sp.
CCATCGGCGATACGTACGATCAGCTGTGCCAATTGCAGGGCGCTTGCAGGTGACTCGGCAATGTCGATCTCGCTGGCATTGAGTCGGCGTGCCACTTCACCCATGATCCAGTTGCTGGCCAGCTTCGCTTGCCCGGACGCCTTGGCAGCAGCTTCAAAATAGGCGGCCATGCTGCGGCTTTGCGTCAGCACGGTGGCATCGTATTCGGTCAGACCGTAATCACGCTGAAAGCGTTGCGCCATGACACGCGGCAGCTCGGTCATCGCATCGCGCACGCGCTGCACCCATTCATCTGCAATCACCAGCGGCGGCAAATCCGGGTCCGGAAAATAACGATAGTCGGCCGCATCTTCCTTGCTGCGCATGGCGCGCGTCTCGCCGGTATCCGGGTTGAACAGCACCGTGGCCTGCTCGATCGCATGACCGTCTTCAATCCTCTCGATCTGCCAGCGCACCTCAAAATCGATGGCCTGCTGCATGAACCTGAAACTGTTGAGATTCTTGATCTCACGCCGGGTCCCCAATGGCGCACCGGGCTTGCGCACCGACACATTGGCGTCACAGCGGAAACTGCCCTCCTGCATATTGCCGTCGCAGATGCCGATCCAGGTCACGATCTTGTGCAACTCCTTGGCGTAGGCCACCGCCTCTTCGCTGGAGCGCATGTCGGGCTCGGTCACAATCTCCAGCAAAGGCGTACCGGCCCGGTTCAGATCGATCCCGGTCTGGCCAACAAAGTCCTCGTGCAGCGACTTGCCGGCGTCTTCTTCGAGATGGGCGCGTACCAGTCGGACGGACTTTTTCTCGTCGCCAATGAAGAATTCCACCTGACCACCCTGCACCACCGGAATTTCAAACTGGCTGATCTGGTAACCCTTGGGCAGGTCCGGATAGAAGTAGTTCTTGCGCGCAAAAATGCTGCGCGGCGCAATGTGCGAGCCCACTGCCAGACCGAACTCGATGGCCCGCTCCACCGCCCCCTTGTTCATCACTGGCAAGGTGCCCGGCAAGGCCAGATCGACGGCGCAGGCCTGCGTATTGGGTTCAGCACCAAAGGCTGTCGAGGCGCGACTGAAAATCTTGGAGCGGGTCGAGAGTTGCGCGTGGGTCTCGAAGCCGATCACGAC
>CAZZLB010000017.1:0-17996 GCA_964654655.1 uncultured Rhodoferax sp.
CCCCGAAGGGGTCACGCTGCTGTCCGCACTGTACGGTCCCACCGCCGGGGACCCCCCGGTCACGGAGCTCGAGGTGCACTACGCCAAGCGCACCCCCGACCGCCCCTTCAGCCGGTTGGTGTCTCGTCCCCACCGCCCGTGCTCCAGGATGACCATCCTGGGAATGAACAGGGGTGGGGCAGTTCACGTCATCACGGCCTACGGGGGTCCCAGTGTCTCCCCCCGTGAGGTGGGGGATATGGGGTTCACGTCGGCCGAGGAGTACCAGAGGGCCTTCGCCTTCTGGCGGGACCACGCCCTGGCCGAGTAGAGCTCGAGCGCGGCGGGAGAAGGAGGGGCACGTCAACCCCCCTCCTTCTTCTAGCTACCTGGTGTAGACTCTCGGTCAGTACACACATGGCGAACTACACCACCGCTGAGATCCAAGCAGTCGTAGATAGCATCATCAGATCGTCTATCCGACGAACTTATGACACCCTGGGTGTACAACGTACGGACATAACCTTCAGCGATATTCAGGAGGCTGCTGCAGGGGTGTTTCTGCTGTATCCCAAGAGCCCTTTCTACTTGGTGGGCCTGGGGGGTAAGAGGGCCAAGGAAGTGCACGGAAGTGTGACCACAGCCGTGCAAAAGCTGAGGGATGCGCTGGGAGTCCTGGGTAAGAGGACCGTGCCAGTCAGGGACGTGTCAGCGCTGGTAAATGCAAAGTCGGCATTGCTGGAATTGGAGGTAGCGGTCACGAACAAGAAGCCTAGCGATGTGACTGTGATTCCAGCTTATGTGCGGTTCAACACCAACATCGACAGGTTCTTGGGAGCGGTAGGGGGGAACATCAAGCAGGATGGACAGATCGTTCAGACTGCTGAGGAAGCAAGGCGAGCACTGGGCGGACTTGTGAGCGATCTAGAGGTGGTCGTGCAGGACTTCTTGCAGCGGTGCACCTATCTAGCGAAGGCGCTTGATGACTACAACAGCCTTGGGCTAGCGAAGATATTGGCGCAGACAGTCGTATCTAACTCACGCACCCTCATCGGAAACAGGGCTGATCAGCTCTCTGCGATGACAGAGGATGACCGCATGAGTGTGCTCAGGGCTACTGTGCTGGACGCACTTAGCGCGAAGGCGATGGTGAAGAACTTCGGTTCATTCCCCTCCCTGACACAAGCGTTGTCTGTCACGGGAACACTTGACCCGTACGCAGACACTTCACGTCCTGGTATACCGGCCAGCGTGAACGTGGTGTTGAACGGTGGGCTGGCTCTAGTTGTTGGGCATGACGCGGACACTTCCACCAACATACTGTCGGTGTGGTTGAACGGTGCCGACTCGAGCCTTGTTGCACCCTCAGCTCAGTTCTTTATCCCCGCCTCGATGTACCCCAAGGTGGAGGGCGTAGCCACAAGCCCCTTCTACATCGGGTACTCCCCCGATGGCACAGTACTCACGGGTGATCTACTCAACGACTCCTTCAAGCTGCTCATAGACGAGGGCAAGCCGGGGGAAGAGACGCGTACGATCAGCCTGACGCACAACGTAGACGCAGTTACTCCGCGCACATCGTCTCAGGTAGTAGCTGAGCTCACCGCGGGGCTTACTGGCACAGGGTTCTACGCCAAGGGCTACTTCTCCCCGCTCATGTTCGACGGTGAAGCGGTGCTTGATCCTGTAGTGCCCAACAAGCTCTTGCCGGTATCCCCTCAGTTCGGTCAGTTCCCGGTTGGGAGCATCCATGTGGGCGATGAGGTGGACTTCTACTACGGCAAGAACGCTGGAACTACCCGGACGGTGTTGTCGGTAGACATCACGCCCGTGCTCGGCACCATCAACTTCTTCACCGTAGACGGAGCAACGCTGCTTCTACCCGACGCTGTTACTCCCCCCGATACGCTGGTGCTGGATCGTATTCAGTACGGTGGGCCTAACCGTAGAGTTCGCATCGAGCCCGACAGCTTGTCTAGCCGGTTGGACTCCATCCTCAACAGGCGCACCATCCAGGTGAAGCAGCCCACAGCCGTAGAGCGCAACACTGGGATCACGCTGGGTTTCCGTGGTGAGGTTCCTGGGCGCGGAAGCCCCCATACGGCTGCCGTGCTGACCGATTACGTGAGCAAGAGCAGCACCATCGTAGGGGCTGCTACCAAGCAGACACCCGTGTGGAGTGGCGGAACAGCTACCAGCGACATCTCGAGCGCACTACATGTGCTGGTAGAGGAACCGTTGCCTGCGGACATCGCTGTGGACATGTGCGTTGTTGTCCCCAACGGCGTCAACGTGGGCAAGTACTACATCAGCGGGTTCACCTACAACGGGGTGAATACCAACGGCGTAACTGTGCGCTCTGTTCTGCCCCTGTACCAAGACCTGCACGGGCAAGCTGTAGCGTTGTCTGGCGCTACCATCGGTTACGACGGCTACACCATCAGCTCTGTGAGCACGGCTACTACGAGCACGGTGGAGATCAAAGGACCAGCGGACGCTGGGGGTTACTTCACCTCTAGCCGCGTGTATGGCACCACGCCTTACCTGAAGCTCTCCGATGGAGTTCGCAACATCTCGGCGGGTGACCACTTGGTGTTCTACACCGTGGACAGCGACAACCCCACCAGCTTCGTCACGGTAGTGAGCGTGTTTGATGATGGTGTTGTGCTCGTAGACCAGGCACTACCGATGAACGTGTCGTGGTCTTTCACCTCTGGGACAGTCCCCTTCGTTCGCGTGGCCTCTGGCAAGGTCTACACCTACAAGGCCCTAGTGACCGCGCTGAACACTCAACTCTCCAAGTCCGACGCGAACACCACGTACTACTTCCGTGACCTAACGCGTTTCATCAACCCGCTGAAGTTCAACACCAACCCCACGCACGCTGAGATCGGGGCAGCGGCGGCTAGGTTGAACGATCTGGTGGGGCTGCTGTCCCCCATGGCAGATGCCATCTCGGCCTACCAGCCAGATCACGTGTCGGAGATGGACAACCTGGTGCAAGCCCTCACCGAGAAGGGGGCTAACAGGGGTGTAGACACGCTGGTGTCCTGCCAGTTCTCAGCCTTCTTCGGCTTCTCGCAGGATCAGATGAGCTACGCCGGTACGTTCCAGGCAGCCGCTAGAGCGGTGGCCATGAACGACTTGCCCATCCTCAAGTCCAACAGGTCACAAGCTACGCTGCCTAAGCTGATCTCCACATCCTCTACGCCCAACTACGAAACCTCCGATGCTGACCTGGACACGGCAGCACCGCTAGACCCCCATGTAGCGTTGGACAAGAGCTAGGCTAGCCCCCGCCGTTTGGGTTAGACTTGGACGCTTGGAGCTGCCCACATGCTGAACCACGGCTACATGTCGTCCTTCTTTGGTGAACTGGCCAAAACGGCCAAGGTAGTCACCAAGCTACTACCCCACCAACAGCGGGTAGTGGACCGTATCCAGCAGGAGGATCAGCCCGGCCTTGTGGTCATCCACGGCCTCGGCTCGGGTAAGACCCTGACCAGCATCGCGGCCCAGGATGCGCTTGGCATGAAGTCCCAGGTGATCGCTCCCGCGTCGCTGCTGGGCAACTACAAGAAGGAGCAGTCCAAGCACCAGAAGGGCAGGAAGCCTGGGACCGACCTCATGTCCATGCAGAACATGGCCGTGAAGGGCATCCCTCCTAGTGCACCACTGATGATCGTAGACGAGGCTCATCGAGCTCGAGACCCTAGCTCCGCCACGTTCCAGATGCTCAAGGGCAACACCGCGCAGAAGCGCCTGCTGCTCAGCGGCAGCCCCTTCTACAACCATCCGTCGGACATCGCGGGCCTGATCGACATCGCTGCCGACCGTAAGATCCTACCGTATGATCGCGATGAGTTCTCTCGCAGGTACATCACGGAGAAGATCATTCACCCGTCGCTAAAGCAAAAGGTGCTGAACCACTTCCGCGATGAGGAAAACCGGGTAAAGCCTGGCACTGTTCCCGTCCTGTACGACAAGATGGCGCCAGAGCTTCGCGACGCGTTCCACAAATGGATCGACTACCACCCGGGAAGCACCGAGAACTTCCCCACGGTAACGCGGCAGAACGTCGAAGTTCCGATGTCTGCCGAGCAGCTCAAGGTCTACGACACCCTGATGGACAAGGCTCCTGCTTGGGTGGCTGCCAAGGTCAAGCGGGGCCTTCCGCCAAGCAAGCAAGAGGCCCAGCAGCTCAACTCCTTTCTCACGGCTTCCAGGCAAGCATCCAACTCCACCAGTCCCTTCCAAGTAGGTGGAACTGTCCACGAACCCAAGGTGCAGAAGGCGTTCGAGAACCTGCAGAAGACACTCACCGATGATCCTACCGCTAGGGCCGTCGTCTACTCCAACTTCCTGCAGGCGGGCATCGATCCGTACAAGCGGAAGCTAGACGAAGCGAAGATTCCGTACGGAGAGTTCACGGGCCAGATGCCCATGAAGAAGCGTGAGCAGCTCGTCCGGGACTACAACGAGGGCAAGCTCCGTACACTCCTTCTGTCGTCTGCCGGTGGTGAGGGCCTGGACCTAAAGGGCACTCGCCTCATGCAGATCCTCGAGCCGCACTGGAACGAGGAGAAGCTCAAGCAGGTAGAGGGTCGTGGAGCTCGTTACATGAGCCACGCTCATCTGCCCAAGGACAAGCAGAACCTTCTCATCGAGAACTACTTGGCTACCCGCCCAGAGCACGCAGTCAGCAAGACCTATAACGCCATCACGGGTAGGAAGCGTGATCAGTCAGTGGATGAGTACTTGACGCAGATGTCTGCAGACAAGGCCAACCTGATCAATCAGTTCAAGTCGCTGTTGCCGAACCAACCCAAGACTGCCGCCGTCAAGAAGTGGAAGCCCACGGAGGAGTCTGCCGCCATCTCTAGATCTTTCGGTGCACACATGGCTAACGAAGCGAAGTTCGTAATGCCGGTTGCTGCTGCGCTGGGTTCGTTCGGATCGCAGGTTGGCGTTAGTGCGGGCATGGGTAATGAGGGCGGCGTGTTGGGTGGGGCTATTGGTCTTGGCCTTGGTCACCTGCTAGCCAGGCACGTAGGCGTTCCCATGATCATGGATGACGCTAAGAGACTGGCGCGAGCGGCCATCAAGTCCCCATCGAAAGAGAACGCGTTAGCGGACAACGCCAAGAATCTACAGTGGGGCAATATCGCTCATCATACGTTGGATTCGTCGCTGCTCCCACTAGGTAACCATGTAGCCATGAAGCTGCAGGGGTATGACTTCAATCCCGCTCTCTTGGCAGGTTCTATCGGCGCGAGCGCTGTTGGTGCACTAACCAGCGGCATCCTGGACAAGTACAAGAATCGTATCGCGCTACTAGAGCTGGAAAACGCCAGGATGAACGATACTGATCGTGACGCTGAGAGACTACGCAGAATGCGTCGTCAGGTGTCTGAGCTAGAGGGTAAGGTAGAGGGTGATGGTTGGAAACGCGATGAGTCCATCGTCCGTCAGGACACCAAGCCCAAGACCCCCAAGGACCGAAGCGGAAAAGGTTGGTAAGCGCCTATGAACACACTAACGCTACAAGCCTTCGCTGATGAGTTTCTGAAGATCGCTGCCCGTACGCCGGAAGAGGACAAAGCGTTCTCCGCTGTTATGGCCAGACAGCGTGAACTAGAACAGCTATCTGCTAGCGGAAAGCTAAGCGCAGCTGAGAAGGCTGAGCATAGGCACAACACCACACGGCTCACGCACTACCTGCGAAAGGGTCGTGATGATAACCACGTCATCCCCCCGTGGGCGGTAGACCCGAAGGGTGCCGATCCAGCCGACGTACATACCGCTAGGGGAACAAGAACGGCGGGACCTCCTCCGCCAAGTGGTGCTCAGGGTGCTTACACCGCGGAGGAGAGGTCTAACGCTGCTGCGTACGAGGCCACACAGCGCCAGCGCCAGCGGAGGTCTAGTGGGTATGACCCCCCACATGGGGGTGGATATAGTGGGTATGACCCACGTACGTACCAAAAGGAACTACGATCCCGTATTCGCAAGAACGTAGGCACCCTAGCTGGTAGTGTTGGTGGATACGTCGCGGGTGACTTGCTCAAACAACGGCTAGAAACTAACAAGGATGGTTCAAAGGCCACCGGAGTTAGGAACTTTGTAGCCACGGTTTCCCCCTATGCTGGCGCTGTGGGTGGCGCTTTTGCTGGACGCGCTGCTGGTAACAGGTGGGGTGCATGACCTCACGAAGTGCCACAAGTATGGCTTCCTTGGTGGCCTTCAGTGACGAGCTGGAGAAGACCGCTGTACTTAGTGCTGCTCTTACGGCACTCAAAGCCATGGGTGTTGGCATAGCGGGGCACCTTGGGGTGAACACCGGGATACTTGGTTCAAGGACTTCGACCAACCTCGGCGAAGTACTAGCGCACAAGGGTTTTCAGCATGGGCTCACTGAAGCGGCTGTGAACCCTGCCATGGTTCGAAGTCTTCACGCTCTGGGCGGGCCCGAGGCCATGGAGACCTACCACAGGGCTAGAGAAGCAGGTAAGCGACTCAGCGTGATGGACCCCGTACAGAGGCAACTAACCCTAACGGGGCTGTATGGCGCAGAGAATCCAGCGCTGTCCAACGCTCCCATCCTGGGTGACCTGAAGAAGGCCATCATGCACGAGTACGAGGGTACTTCCCCCACGCTCACCACGGCTGCACCTGAAGGCGGTTTTGTCCGCCGAGCGCTGAACGCTGTTGGTTCTGGTTACGCACACCTGGTAGACAAGGCCACCAACGTCGTAGATCGACCTTTCGACACTAAGCTACAAAGGGGTGTGCGTGGTGTAATCGGTGTCGCACCGATGGCTGGAGCTCTCGCGGTAGACGCTCCTGGGGCGGTCGCTCACATGGGGTGGAACACCGCTAGGGAAGTAGCTGGTAGAAGCTCTCTTGGTGACAGGTTTGTGCGTCACATAGCCGACGAGGGTCTGCATGGTCGTACAGTCTCTCCCCGTGTGGAGGCCCTGACGAACATGCTCGTGTCACCTGCTGCGCTAGATCCGATGCGAGCTGGTACGGCGATCCGTAACGCTGTGGCACCTATGCACATCACGCCAGGTGAAGGAGCCTCCGTTGGGCCCGTGCTGGACTACCTGAACCCACGTAAGCCCGTTTACAACCAGTGGGTCAAGCCTACTTGGAAGCCTCCCTCCAAGCCTGTTGTTGAGTTCAACCCGCCACAGCGTTTCTAGCTCATTAGGTGGGTGAACACGCCCCGCTTCTTTTAGCTACAACGTGGGATAAGAGTTTCGGAGGGCATTCATATGCCGCAGAAACTGAGTACAGCCCACGAGATGCTCGTGGCGAATGTGCTTCTGTTCTCGTTCGTTCTGCTGATGATCGCTGTGACCTACTACGCGGGTTACAAAGAGGGCAAGCACGACTGCTTGCTCGAGAACTCAACCACGGTGAAGCCGTGAGCATGACGTACAAGGAGCTGTGTGATGTAGCCGCGCGTTTTGGGCTGGTCCGGTGGGACAAGTCTGGCGTGGTGGAGTACCTGTGCGTGGCTAAGGACAATCGCGTCATTGCGCGGCTGTTCAAGACATCGCGCAGGAAGGCTGTGCCCCTTCGCACGGATGGGTACAACTGCAAGGAAGTCACCAGGGAGACGCTGGATGAGGCCGCTGCTATTGACGCTACGGCCAAAGAGCTTCTTCGCATACACAAGCAGGAGATGAAGAAAGATGAGTGACGACACCAACTGCGACAGGTTGCTGAGTACCCAGAAGCTCGAGGACGGCACGATCATCGAGCACCGTTGCCGCAAGGATGCGGGGCACACCGAGAGCTGCACGGCCCGGTACTACCGGACCACCTATACGTTCATGGTGCTGTCGGAAGAGCGCATTCCAGAAGATATGCCTCTCAATGTCGTTGTGGCTGAGTGCGATGACGGTGACTATGTGGGCCAGTACCTCGACTCCGTGGTCGAGGTCCTTGATGCCAAGGCCATGGCCCAGGCTCTTCGTGCGGCGGGCAGTACCCCGGACTTCTTCGACCTCGAGGATGACGTGGAGGACGAGCCCAACACCTGTGACACCTGTGGCGGGTCTGGCGGAGGCCCTGACCTCGCCCTGAAGTGCCCGCAATGCAACGGCCGGGGCAGCGACCCTGTGGAGAGGAAAGAGCCATGACTGAGGCGAAAAAGAAGACGAGGAAGCTGAAGCTGTACGTGTGGGAGGGAGTCCTGACGGACTACAGCAGCGGCATGATCGTGGCCCTTGCCTACAACCTGAAGCATGCCCGTGAGCTGGTCCGTAAGAGCTGCGGAGCATGGGTTGCGAAAGACACCCATGATCGTCCCATGGTGCATCGTACGCCGACTGCCTATTTCGTAGCCGGAGGCGGCTAACATGAGCATGAGTGACAAGAAGATCCTGGAGGCTATCCAGGGAACCGTGAACTTCGCCAAGGGTCATCGGCCCGACGTTCCGGTAAGCCGTTACCCGAGCGACAACATGGCGGCGAACGAGTGGGATGTCGTGTCCCACGTTCAATGGATGGGCATGGCGTGCGAGGCCATGCTGGGTGTGGGCGAACGCGAGAAGCTGATGCGCTGGCTCGGCTTCATGCAGGGCGCTCTTTGGGCGGGCGGCATCGCCTCGATCACGGACTTCAGGATGCTGAACCAGTCCGACGAGAAGAAGACTGCACCGCTTACGAAGGAGCAGGCACTCGTGGCGCTGCGCGAGATACTCGACGATCTCAAGACCACGGGGGTGATCCCAGGTATCGAGAATGCCATGGCGGTCAAGCTCGACGGTCGTGCGGTCGGACGGGTCGAAACCTTCGTGGTCGGCACGTCCGACAAGTACCCGGTGCGTGACTGGCGGTACGAGGTGGCCAACGGGGACACGGTACTGGGCTACCAGGAGTGGCTCAGCAACAAGATCGAACAGGAGGGCGAATGACCGCGTTGGACTTTCATGCGCTGCTGGGCGTGAAGATGCCCCCGGGGCCCAAACACGGGTGTAAGCAAAACCGTGGCATGCGCGTGATGCTCAAAAAGCGCATTGGCGCGCATGACTGGTGGGCACAGCCCGCCAGGCAGCGTCAGGACGACAAGCACTTCTTGAAGTTGGCCAGACGTGACCCCATGGCCGCCAAGCAGTACTTGGGCAAGGTCATGGGTGACAGCATCCGCGATCGTCTCGATGAGGCGGGCTTTGCCAGGAGCGTCATGCCTGTCAGGTCTCTCAAGGAACTCATCGAGGTTGACTCCATGAAGGACACCAGTGAGGTCAGTAAGCAGGGCTACACGATTGCGTACGAGGTGGATAACCAACTGAGTAAAGCAGGGGACGAGTGATGGGCCTGTACTTGCGATACACCGAGCAGGCCAGCCTGCTGAAGGAGGATGAGTCATGATGGGACTCGACCAGATCGCTCAGATGAGTGATGAGGCGGCCCAAGAGGCCGCCAGGAAGAAGAAGCTGCCCTACAGCATCTTCGACCAGAAGGAGATCGACGAGACCCGGTTCCACTTCCCGAACCTCGGGAGCTACGTGCCGAAGGGCTGGATCATGGTGGACCACTGGCTGTGTGACAAGACCGGCTGGGGTACCGAACATGAGCGGGCTCTCACGCTGTCCGAGCTCAAGGCCAAGCTCACCGAACACATGAACCAGGGCAACCCCTACAGCTACGCGACCATCGAAGAGGGGCAGTTCCAAATCGTCTTGGGTGTGTTCCAGAAGCGCACCAAGAAGAAGAAGAAGAGCGCATGAGTAACGCGGGTAAGTGGTTCACGCGCAAGACGGAGTGCCCCCACATCTACGAGTATGTGGGGGCATTTCTTGTCATGATCCCGGATCACCAGAAGGGTCCCTTCACCCTGTGTGTTGCAGAGTGCAACAACCGGTTCACGGCAGAGCTGTTGCTCAAGGCCATCACACCTACCAAGGAAAAGCGATGCTGCGGCGAATCATTGCCGAGTTGACCAACGAGTTCTTCGTCGTCACCTGGGCCATCACACTCTTCTTCGCCTTCACCGTCATCGTGCTGGCGTGGGCTTTACTCACGCTCGTCAACACGGTCCAGCAGTAGTAGACAGTGTGGCAGCACCCAACCTGAAAGAGAGATAAGAACGATGACGAAGCCGTTTCTGGCCCTGGCTGCCGAGGTGTTGGAGGAGCGCAAGCGCCAGCACAAGAAGTGGGGGGATCAGTCCCACCTGAAAGACGGCACTGACCATCACGCCTATCACCGCCGCGCAAGCGTGATGCAGCACCTCAACGACTCCAAGATGCGCGACGGACTTGCCCTCACCTTCCAGGAGATTCTGGAGGAGGAGGTGCTAGAGGTCTTTGCAGAGGAAGACCCGAAGAGGCTTCGCACGGAGCTCATTCAGGTGGCTGCCGTGGCGCTTCAGTGGGTCGAAGCCCTTGATAAGCGGGGGGAATAAGCCACCCCGCTCTTCTCGCTTGACGATGTTCTTACGCCGAGTTTACTTTCACGTCCGTCAGGAGCGAGGGAATAGGTCCCTCCTTCATCGACGCCGGTCGTGCGGTCTGGGTCTCTCTGGTCAAGCTCGCACACGGTCGCTCTGTCTACTAGCCGAGGTACATATGCCCGAAGTGACTAATAGTGTCGGTCCCGAGTCCCCGTTGTTCTTCCTGGCACTCCAGGAGATCCTCTTGAGTGGACCGGAGCGCATCGAGGCTTTCCGCGAGAAGGTAACGCGCCTTCGCAGTGGAACGCGCAACAAGAGCTACGTTCTCAACATCCTGAACTCGCAGGGGTTCATGACCGCGGACGCGGAGATCCCGAACGAGCCCGACAGCTCCCCCGAGTTCGTGGGGGAGGATACGCCCGAGGCTGTTGCTGCTGCCGAGCAGGATCTGCCCGTTGAGGTCAACTTCGAGCGCATCACGGTCAAGCGTCGTGTTGACGTCGTCACTCCCGCCTTGGAGGAAGCGCTCTGCCACATCATGGACTCCTACATGATGGAGAGCCGTGACCCCAACGAGTACACGTCCCCCCTCGCTCATCGAATCTCTATCGGTGAAAACGAGTACATCGTGCTGGTCAACCTGCGAGAAACACACGCGGAACGCACATACAACTGGTCGTGGTACGTGAACGACATGCAAGCGAAGTTTGCCCCCGAACTGTTGCATGGGCATAAGGGCGTGTACTGCATGATGAGCGAGCCTCACAGCACGCGCAGTGTGTGGCTTCGCGTGTTGCAGATGAAGAGCGATCAGAACCCCGGGCAGGTGCGTCCCCGTACCCTGATCAAGAACACCTTCACGACGGGCGTGAAGGCTGAGGGTCGCGGCTACTACTACTTCGTGGGCAAGCCCGACGGCAAGCTCATCCCCGTAGAGTACGAAGAGGCGCAGAAGTTCTTGCGTGAGCGTGCGGATCTTACGCGCTCTCTCGCTGGTGGCGACAAGTACGACACCGACGCCTTCTGGGGGACGGGCACGGAAGCCTGACCAACTGAAGTCCAGCAGTACCAACCCGTCCTACTGCCTCATGAGAGGTAGTAGGGCGGGTTGTTCTTTTTCAAGGAGACACACGCACATGGAAATGATTGCCCTCGCAGTTCTCATCGGTCTCATCCCCGCGGCTGTCGCGCACGGCAAGGGGAAGAACTTCTTCCTGTGGTGGCTTTACGGAGCAGGCTTCTTCATCATCGCGCTCCCCCACTCCATCGTGATGAAGGACGCCTCTACCCGTCAGTGCCCGCGCTGCGCGGAGGACATCCGTAAGGATGCAACTGCGTGCCGCTTCTGCGGATGGTCCAGGGTGTTGCTGTGAAGGAAGTAGGTCGCTTCAACATCGCGTCCGGTGCCGTCAGGATGTCGGATCCTTGCTATGACACCGGCATCTGGTGTGCTGGCAACGTAGAGAAGGTGAAGAACGGCGAGTGGACTGCCTTCATCCGGGAGGAGACGCTCGAGGGATGGGGCCGTCGCAACGCAGAGCTGCACGTCTACTCGAAGGGTCGGGGCCCCACCAGCAAGCTCACCTGGACGCCCGTGGGGTTTGAGGTCGGTGTTGACTCCGGCCAGGCCGGTATCTTCGACCTGGACAAGTACAGGAAGAACGAAGCCGTGCTCGACTCTGACTTGCCTGTACGCACCCTGGAGAACGACTACGCGTTCCGCATCATGGACGGCACCATTGGCGGAGGCAAAGCAGACGACAGCAGGTTCTACGGAGCTTGCTGCGCGGTTACCGCAGCAGAGCCCTGTGCGGGTGTGCTCAACTTCGGTGCTCTCTCGAGCTCGGGCATCGGAGATGGCGGCTACGACGGCTACGTGGCCCGTAACACTAGGGGCATTGCCGTCGCCATGAAGATCGTGTTTCTGACGGAGGATGAGCCTCCGGCGGATGAGTGATCCGCTGCACCTCCCCTCCCCACTCCGCGCTCTGTGGTGGTGGGTGAGGGGGGTGGAGACTTTGCTGGACTACCGAGAAGTGTGTGCTCGATGTGGGCGCACGGGACAGGCGCACTGGAGCCTTTGGGGCTGCCTGCGCTTTCAAAAGAGAAACTAGGCATGGCCAACAACTACATTCTGTTCTGCGAAGAGATCGGTCTCCTGACCCGGGAGGAACTCGAGTGGTGGATAAGCGTTAGCCTCTTGGACGCGGACACCGGGGCCTTCGAGAAGCTGAAGGACAAGGACTTCACGGCCTTGGGTCTCGAGCCCAAGAACATGCGGGACATCTACGACAGTGCTGGGAACTTCCCGACCTTCAGCATCGACACAGAGACATACTTTGATTCGATGACCAAGGAAGTCAGGCGTGTCTACCTCTTCAGCGAGGAGTGTGGCAACCCCGATGATGTCGCGTACTTGATGATGCGGTTCTTGAAGAAGTTCCGCCCCAAGTCCTACCTGAAGCTCGAGGTGGCGTTCACCTGTTCGGCCTCTCGTGCGAACGAGTTCGGTGGATGCGCCGCTTTCATCACGGCTACCCGTACTGACTGGGTCAGCACGAGTGGCTGGCTGAGTGACAAGATCGTGGAGCACGCGAAGAAGCAGAAGCGTGGAAATCCGAAGCGTCCGTCCAGGAAGAAGTCCAAGTGAAGCACCCGTTAGGTCGCCCTCCCCTCGGGGCTAGCGATGTACTGCGCCTCCGCGATGATGATGGCCGGTGGGTCAAGGACGACGGTAAGCCTGGCCGCGCCTTCTCGGGACAGATGACCATCATCGGAAGGCACACGGGTAAGCCCATCCCCATCCCCGCGGCCTTTACGGGTCCTACTCTCTGCTCCCTCGGCTGTCCCGACTGTCCTACCCGAAAGGCGTTGGACAAGACCTGCAAACGCTACGGAGCTGCTAACGGGCGTGACATGGTCTTGCCTAAGAAGCTGAAGAGCAAGCCCATCAAGAAGTCCCACTACCAGGAGAAGCCGTGAGCATCCTGAAACATGTGCCTGGCTTCGGCTGGGTACGCCAAGAGGAGTTCAAGACCATGAAGAAGCCCACGAAGAAGAGCGTCAAGAAGACCGTGAAGAAGCCACTGTCGATGGCCGAGAGGGATCTGTTGTCCCGGGAGTACCTCTTGGGTTTCGAAGCCTCATATGCGGTGCATCAGGAGGTTATCGACCAGGCGGTAACGGCCAGGAACAACCTGGAGAAGGAACTGGCGGCGGTCAGGAACGAGCTGGTGGTGTCTCGTCAGACCTCCGAGGCCCTGGAGGCTAACCGTGATCAGCTCATCAACGAGATGAACGTCATGGAGGCCAAGCTTCTGAAGAGGTGCGCGCGCCTTCGCGCGCTCCTGGACCACTCGATCGACCAGGAGTGATCCGTGGCCAAGACCCGCGGATTGAACTGGGAGAAGAACACGCGGAATCGTCGGAAGGACCAGGATGCCTCCGAGCATTACAGGCAGGCGGAGCAGACCTCTGCTGAGCTGACTGCGATCAAGATGCGGCTACGGCGCAAGCAAGACATGGAGCTCGTGGATGACATCCTGGCCTTGTTGGATCCCGAGCAGGATCAGGAACATGTCATTGCCTGGTACCAGAGCTCCCGGCAGTACCTGCAGGACAACCCTAACCGGTCTCTCCGGCAGGACTTCCACGAGTCTGCCATGAAGACGCGGGAGCAACTTCGTAAGCGAAAGGCCATGCAGCTCGCCGGTACCTGGACGCCAGACCCTACGAAGCGGAGCCCCAAGGGCTATCCTGGGCGTCCCAAGATGTCCAAGGATGCGGTCAGGTCTGCCGTCCGCAGGACCACCTGGAAGGAAGCGCAAGCCAAGGTCAAGGAGCTGAGTCCTTGGCTTGCGGATCCCGCGCTCTTGCCCAAGAAACCCCCGAACAGAAAGCCTAGAGAATGAAGCGCATCAACACCCTCGCAGAGCTGATGCGGGAACTACGGGAGGATCCGTGACCGATCTGGATGTCATCAAGGCGCTGCTCAAGCCTTGGTCATGGGAGGACGTCTGGACGTGTGCTTCCCGCGTCAGGGGCACCAACTTGGGCATGATGCGTAACAAGTGGAAGAAGCCAAACGAGAGACAGCTTGCTTGCGTCAGGGTACTTCTGGCGCCGGGCAATCACAGCAACCGCATCCATCGTGCAGCCTTGGCTGCACAGGGAAGACTTCATGAAGAAGAAGCTCAAGAGTGCCTATAGCTACCTGTGGGACAAGATCGAAGAGGTGTTCACGGGGGAGACGCGGGAGCAGCATGATGCTCGCGACCGCATGGACCGGGCAGTTGCCGAGGCTGCTGATCTTTTCGTGGAGCGGTCCCAGGCACTCAAGAGGATACGTGAGCTCGAGGCCGTCCTGCAGTCCCTGGCCCTGTGGGCCGGTATCCACCCGGAGTGTGAGGACAGCGGACTCAAGCTGGGCCAGGCCATCCGGAACACCATCAACGTCCGGCTCGCCCACCAGGAGAACTTCCTGTCGATGCACAGGCAGATGACCCGGTACGTCGCCCAGGGCACCAGCAAGCACCGGCAGGAAGCCATCGACCTGCTGGCCAGGGAAGCCCTTGAGCGCAAAAGCTGAGCCCGCGGAGATGTGGGCGGTGTTCGATCTTGGGCACCGCTACGTCCCGAAAGCCTGGGCTACCAAGCGAGAGGCCGAGGCGATCCTATGGGATCTGCTCCGGCACTATCCGGCCAACAGCGTGTGGAGAACACGCCTGACCGTTGGGCCCTGGAAGGCCCGGAAAGAGAACCTGGAAGAACCGTGACCAAGCCCATCGACATCGATCAGGTGAACTGGTTTGACTGGGCGGGCGCCGAGCACGTGCCGCTCGATCAACGAGATGAACGCGTCCAGGAGATCCTGCAGAACCCTCCGAAGAAGGGGGACTATCACTTCCGGCTGTGCGGCGAGAACTTCGTTCTCGTGACCAACACCAAGGAAGACGGCATCGAGGTCTACGACTGCAAGCTGCTCCGCAAGGGGTGGGTGGAGAAGAAGCGATGAGCAACGAACAATGGGCCAAGGACTTTGCCGAGGCCATGCAGCAGCAAAGCTCCAGTGACTACGGCACGATCCGTAATCTCATCTCGATGGCCCGCCAGGAGGCCAACATACGGGAGCACAGGCGGGAAAAGAACGCTCCCATCAACGAGGCGGAAGAGAGGCTGAAGCTCAGGATCGAGATGCTCGAGGACAATCTCAAGCAGGCAGGCCAGCGGGTGGTGGACGCCAAGGAGCAGTGCGACAACGTGAATCGTGCCCGTGCCCTGGCCGTGCAGAAGAACGGTGATCTGATCGCGGAGCGCGATGAGTTGACCCGGCGGCTTTCTGTTGTGAAGGATGCCGTCGGTGCTCAGTCTCGTGGGATTGTCGAAGTCCGCACCGAGCTGGCTGAGGTGAAGGCCAAGCTCACGGCGGCCGAGAAAGATCGCGACAGGGCCGATGAGTCCTGTGAGTGTGTCCGCGCCGAGTACCAGTCGGTCAAGGCAGACCGGGATGGTCTGCTCCGCAGCCTCAACCTGACCACCGGAGAGCTCAACAAGTTGTCGAGGGAGCATAAGGATACGCTCGTCAACCACGACGCCCTCAAGGCCAACTACGACTTCATCAAGGCAGACCGCGACAATCTGCTTGGTGTTCTCGCGCGTCTGCGCGATGAGCACTCAAGCCTGACGACACGCCACGAACTCCTGCGCCTCCAGCACACCAAGCTCCAGAATGAGCGCAAGTGTGTGGTGCCGACCGATGGCGTGGCCACCGAGGAGACCAAGGGCGAGATCGTGACGGTCCAGGGTGAGCTCATCGCCCAGTCACTCAGCGGCGTGCAGATCCGCCTGCCCAGCGGAAGCTGCCTGTACGTAGCCAAGGAAGACTTGGCCCAGGAGAAGACTTGATGAAGAACAAGAAGAATACCGTGACGATGCTCGAGCAAGAGTGGGTTGCGTTGCACGCCATGTTGGCGAAGCACCGGCAGGAGCTCGGGGAGTTGAAGACTCAGCTCGACTCCTCGCGCGACGCCAACCGTAGCAATCTCGAGGAGCTCAATCACCTAGATAAGCTGCTGCGGGAAGCAAACAACACCATCCTGAACACCAACAGTGATCTCCAAAAGACCCGCGAGGAGAGCAAGCTACGTCATGACAAGTTCGTGGTGGAGGAGATGACCAACATGAAGCTGTCCGAGCTGAACCGGGAGCAGTCCAACACGATCAACACGCTGCGGAGCTTGCTCGTCAGGGCGCGCAGGATGGTGGCCGTGGCACTACAGGAGGAGTCATGAGCGAACAAGAGAAGTGGGCCAAAACCTTCGTAGATGAACTCTACGAAGAGATGAAGCGCCGGGAGGATGGAACGGCTGCTTCGGTGTATCTGGCCAGGGCCAGGACGAACACGCAAGTTCCGGAGGTACTGGCGCATCCCGAGGCGCTGACTCCGGCGGGGCAGGTTCACATCGGGATTCGGGACATCCTAGGGGTTCCGGACGGACACTCCACCCTGGATACCTGCCGGGAACTGATGGCCCGGCTCAAGACCCAGGAGGAGACCATCGGGAAGTACCAGGACGAGGTCAAGGGGTGGAAAGACCGCGTTGGTGATAGACATCTGGTCATCGCCAATAGTGCCCAGTGGGATGAGGTCCTCCGAGCGGTCTGCCCGAACACCGACGACAAGTACCTCGCCCAGATGAACCAGGATGACTTGATCGATGCGATCAAGAGCCTGCACCAGAACCTGCAGAACACGCGCGATAAGCTCGTGTTGGCGCAGAATAGTAGGAACGTCGGCAGGGAAGGCTTCTTCGTGCCCCTGACCAAGCTCCTGGGTCTCCCGGACACCGCGAGCTACGGAGATATCCTGGATGCCGTCAACAGGGCAACGTCTCAGGCCCGGCAGGTGGACCAGGCGAACGAGCGCACTACCTACATGTACCAGAGCAAGCACGCCTTTCTGGCCACGTTGGCCGGGGTCCTGGGGCTCGAGACTTCGTGTGAGCCCGAGATCCTGCACGCCGTCACCAAGGCCGCGCTGAACCAGGCCGTGCAGCTCGATCCCATCACGCAGAGCCGACCCCTGCAGCTTGGTGATCGAGTGCAGCTGCATCAGGGCGTCGTCCGCAATCAAGGCTGCGACTGGGTAGCCCTGGATATTGATGTCAGTGGTGGCAGCCACGTCAATGTGCTGCCCCGAGACATCGTTGGCCGGGTTCTCCCGGGAGGTAAGCGATGACCGAACCTGTCCATATGCTCGAGCTGCTCCTCAAGACCTCGTGCAGCAACGAGTACGAGCCCACCGCGGCTTACTGCACGGTGGGAGTGGGCATGGGTCTCATCGACCTAATCCTGTCCAGGAAGGCGTTGTTCGAGAAGCTGAAGGAGCAGGACGCCGGTGCCTACGAGATCTACCTCTGGAACGGTGACCCCGACTGGTGGGACGACAGCTCCGGACAATTCATCGATGAAGAGCTAGAGAAGCTGCCTGATGTTCTTTGTCCAGTGGAGGGCATATCGGCCAAGGACATCTTCTGGGACAACCGGGCCGTGTTCCTCCCGTTCGCTGCACTTCTTCCTCGCTGCTTGGCCTGTTGTAGGTATCTGGTTC
>CAZZLB010000018.1:0-17933 GCA_964654655.1 uncultured Rhodoferax sp.
AGAGCCTCATCGACACTCATCTGCAGTTCAATCACTTCAGCACGTGGCACTATCAGAAAAAATCCGCTGGTCGGGTTTGGCGTCGTTGGCACGTAAACGCTGACGAAATCCGTACCCAATTGTGATGCCACTTCGCCGCTCGGAGTGCCGGTCTGGAAGGCGATCGTCCAGACACCGGAACGTGGGTACTGCACCAGCATGGCGGTACGAAACGCGTTGCCATTGCTGGAGAAAAGGGTGTCCGAAACCTTCTTCACGCTGTTGTAGATGGATTTGAAGACCGGAATGTGAGTGAACAAGCGCTCCCATTGCGCCAGCCACCACCGACCCGCCACATTGGTCACCAGGGCGCCGGTTACCAGCAATGCCGAAAACACCAATACGACGCCGAGACCCGGAATATGCCGAAGCGGCTCGATCACGGCGTTGACAGATTCCGGCGTCAAGGCCGTCAGGCCTGTCAGAAAGCCACCAAAAATGGCGTCGAGCATGCCCACCAGCCAGAGCAGCACCCAAAGCGTAATCGCCAGTGGCAACCAGACCAGCAAGCCGGTAAGCAGGTACTTCTTGAGTGGCACGTAAACCCTCTCTGCTTCAGATCAAATCGGCGTCAGTGGCAGGCACAGCCACCACTGCAGCCGCCGGCTGCGGTCGCTGCCGGTGAACCGGTCTTTGCGGGAGCAGCAGTCGCACTGGTACTGTCGCTTGGTGATTTGTCCGGAGCGGCAGCGTCGGCTGCAGCGCCTGACGATGCTGCAGCCCCCTTGAAATCAGTAGCGTACCAGCCGGAGCCCTTGAGCTGAAAGCCGGCTGCTGTCAGTTGCTTCCTGAAAGCCGAGGCGCCACATGTCGGGCAGTCCGTCAATGGGGAATCCGACATTTTTTGCAGCACATCCTTGGCAAACCCGCAGGAATCGCATTTGTAAGCATAAATTGGCATGGAAAAAGGGCTCGGGTCACAGGTTGCAAAGCTGTTGATTATAGGCCTTGGCGCCAATGGTGAGGCGTCCCGATGGACGCCCTCAGAAATGGTGAAACCGGCTCACCATTTGCATGGCAAGTACACCCAGCACAAAGCCAAAGCAGCCATACAGCAGGCCTTGGAGCAGCCGGTTTGTCCGCTTCTGCTCCAAGAGGAGTGCGTTCAACGCCTCGGATGAGTCAGAGCGGTCGCTCTTGAGAAAATCAACCATTAGTCGCGGCAACTCTGGAATCAGCTTGGCGTAGAGTGGCGCCTCATTGCGGAGCTGCTCCAGCAGCTTCTTGGGTCCTATCTGGTCAATCATCCAGCGCTCCAGAAACGGCTTGGCAGTGTTCCAGAGATCCAGATCGGGGTCGAGTTGCCGACCCAGGCCCTCGATGTTCAACAAGGTCTTTTGCAATAACACCAGCTGGGGCTGGATTTCAACCGAAAAGCGCCTGGACGTCTGGAACAGCCGCATCAAGACCAGTCCGAGCGAAAAGTCCTTCAGAGGCCGGTCAAAGTACGGTTCGCAAACCGAGCGAATGGCCGATTCCAGCTCGTCAACCCGGGTCGTCGCGGGGACCCAGCCGGACTCGATGTGCAGTTCGGCCACGCGCTTGTAGTCGCGCCTGAAAAATGCAGTGAAATTGTGTGCCAGGTACTCCTTGTCGGACCGACTGAGAGTTCCGATGATGCCGAAATCGAGCGAAATATAGCGGCCGAAGGTTGCTGGTTCGATGCTGACCTGAATATTGCCCGGGTGCATATCCGCATGAAAAAAGCCGTCGCGAAATACCTGCGTGAAAAATATCGTGACGCCATCGCGGGCCAGTTTCGGAATGTCGATGCCAGCCGCGCGCAGACGCTCGACCTGGCTGACCGGAACACCATGCATGCGCTCCATGACAATCACGTCAGGCATGCAATAGTCCCAGAACATCTCGGGCACCAGTACCAAATCAAGCCCGGCCATATTGCGACGCAGCTGCGCCGCGCTGGCCGCCTCACGCACCAGATCGAGCTCGTCGTGCAGGTACTTGTCAAACTCGGCCACCACTTCACGTGGCTTCAGACGCCGACCGACGCTTGAAAAGCCATCGACCCAGCCCGCCATCATGCGGATCAGACTCAGGTCCTTTTCTATCGCCAGCAACATGCCGGGGCGCAGCACCTTGACTGCCACCTCACGGGCACGCCCATCACGATCCCGGAGCACTGCAAAATGCACTTGCGCAATCGATGCACTGGCTATCGGTTCCCGATCAAAAGAGATGAAGATGTCGGTCAGCTTCTTCTGGAAGGATCGCTCGATGGTAGCAATCGCCAGTTCGCTGTCAAAGGGCGGCACCCGGTCCTGCAACTTGGCCAATTCATCGGCGATGTCGGTCGGCAACAGATCACGCCGGGTAGAGAGAACCTGCCCGAACTTGACGAAAATCGGACCCAGGCGCTCGAGCGCCTGGCGAATTCTCTGACCCGGCGAGGCTTCAAGATTTCTCCCCAGAGCCAGCATTCTGGCCAGCCTGTCGAGCCAGGGCTTCTGGAAAGCGGTCAGAAACAGTTCATCCAGGCCATAACGGAACAACACCCAAAAAATGAAGGTCCCGCGAAAAAGGCGCGTCATGTCGAAGCCTTGCCAGTGCCTTTTGCTGAAATCGAACTCATGAACTGGCGCAATGCACCCGCCATATCCCGCGCCGCCCGCGCCAATGCATGCGCCTGCGCATCGCCCAGCACGCGAGCCAGGTCTTCTTCAATATCCCATCGGACATGGTCTACCAGCCAGTTGACCTCGGCCGCCAGTTGCACATCACCCTCTATGCGAACTGCTGGTCGCTCGCCACGCAGAACCTCCTGCGCCAAGGCCACTGGAGAATCTTCTGTCACTGCCAGAAGCAGATCGGCCCGTGCATCGGCAGAGGCCAGGTCCAGCAAACCGGCAGCGGTGGCCACGAGTCGCATCGAAAAGGAACGCCACTGCATTTGCACGACACGCCCTTTTTGCCGTGCCAAACGCGCTGTGGCCTGCGGTTCCTGCAGCAGAATGTGGTTCAAGAGCAGCACAATGCGGCGCTGAACCTCGTCGACGACCCAAGCCGGGGGCGGCAAATGCGCCAAAGGAAGGTTTTGCAGCAAACCTTCAAGCAAAGAAAATGGGGACTGTGTTGCCATAGTCCCCTATTATTCCCTGAATCGCGCCGATCTTATTGCAAGGCCTGGACTCCGGCCACCAACCAGCCGCTCTTGCCACTCTTGGGTTTGGTCATGTTCCACGCTTCACGGAACGGGCTGGCACCGGCCGACGGATCCTCCCGAATCATGCCGGAAAACTCCACGCTCGCCATGTATTCGTCGGCCAGCTCTTCGATGCCGAGAAGTTGCGCTTCAATCATGACCACTTCTGTCAGATTGACCTGGCCGCCGGACTGTGCTTCACGCTCGGCGATTTGCGCCTGGATTTCCTTGAGCATGGTATCGGTCATCATGGCCCGCAAGGTTTCTATGTCCGATTTATCCCAGGCTGATTGGAGAGAGACGAAATTCTTCTTGGCCGCCTGCAAGAAACCGTCCACATCGAAGCCGGCCGGAATTCCCCAGGTTTGCGAACCCGTCAATGCCGAACCAATGATGGAGCCAGATGCGTCGGGCACCGCGCGCAGCGAATCAAAGCTTGAATTGTTCCGCTCCCACGGACGGGCTGAGGCATCGTTGCCAACATTTCCCGGGTTGTAGCTTGCCGGTGTCTGCGCAACTGCGGCGGGCCCTGCCCCCTGAAACGCGAAAGGAGCGCTGGCCGCACCACGTTGCGAACCCTCTTGCGCAGCCCGGCGCGACCGCATGAACCAGCCAATCGCCATCATGACAAGCAGAGCCAGCAGAGCGAACATCATGAACTCGGCGATTGCACCGCCGCCAAGGCCCAGAGAACTCGCCAGCCAGGCCAGGCCCAAACCAGCGGCCAAACCACCCAGCATCGCACCCCAGGGCCGTTTCGGCGCCACAGGTGCAGTTACAGGGGGTGTGGGTGCCGGTGCAGCCGGCTTGACCGCGTTCTGTGCCGGCGCCGCCTGGCGCTGCGTCACATTGCTGGACTGTTGACCAACTGACCGACCGCCGCCCAAACGCTTCGCCTCGGCGTTAACACCCACGAGCAGCAAGCACACTGCAAACAGCAAGGACCAAAATTTCATGTCGTCTCCCAAAATATTCAACAGCTTATGTGCAGCCTTCAGGCAAGATTTCAAGGTCAACACTTGATTCCAACGTGCAGGGCCACCAGACCACCAGTGAGGTTGTGGTAATCGACGTGACCAAAGCCACAGGTTTTCATCAGTTCCTTGAGTGCCTGCTGCCCCGGGTGCATGCGGATGGACTCGGCCAGATAGCGATAACTGGCATCGTCCCCAGCCACCAGCTTGCCCAGTTTGGGCAGGATGTTGAACGAATACCAATCGTAGGCCTTTTCAAGCGGTGGTGCGACTTTGGAAAATTCCAGCACCAGCAGCTTGCCACCTGGCTTGAGCACGCGATTCATCTCGGTCAGCGCGACATCCTTGTGCGTCATATTGCGCAGGCCGAAGGCCACACTCACCAGATCAAAATGGTTATCCGGAAATGGCAGCTTTTCGGCGTCGCATACCAGGGTTGGCAACACCACACCGGCATCAAGCAAGCGGTCGCGACCGGTGCGCAGCATGGCTTCGTTGATGTCGGTATGCACGACACGTCCGCTCCTGCCCACCTTTTTGGAAAAAGCCAGCGCCAGGTCACCCGTACCACCGGCAATATCAAGTACCTGATCGCCCTCTCGCAGATTGGCCACCAGTACCGTGAAGGCCTTCCAGGCACGGTGCAAGCCCATCGACATCAGATCGTTCATCAGGTCATACTTGGGCGCCACCGAGTCAAACACCCCACGCACGTGTTTGGCCTTCTCGGCTTCATCCACCGTTCGATAACCAAAATGTGTTGTTGTCATGGCTTCGATGTTAATTCAATGACTGGCACAGGCCGGTGCCGCCTTGGCTGGCATGGGCGCGTCACGGTCAACACCGGCAGCCGTCAGGCGCGCCGTGTAGTCAGCCCATAACTGGTCCTGCCTTGAGCCGAGAAAGTAAAGATAGTCCCAGGAATAAATCCCGGTGTCATGGCCGTCCGAGAAAGTCGGCTGCACGGCATAGTTACCCACCGGCTCCAATCCGGTAAGAAGGACGTCTCGCTTGCCGGTCTGCAGCACTTCCTGCCCCGGTCCGTGGCCCTGCACATCGGCTGAGGGTGAGTACACCCGCATCAGTTCAAACGGAATGCGGAACTCCGCGCCGTCCGTGAAACTCACCTCGAGCACTCTGGACTGGCTGTGCACCGTCAGAGCCTGTGGCGCCGGAGCGCCCGCTTGCAAACCTGCCATGTTGAAGTTACCCCAAAGAGTGGATTATTGCGCACTCACTTGGTCGTGAAGGTAAACGAGCCGTCCCAATCTGGCCCCGGCGGAGATTCACGCAGGTAAGTGACGCGTCTTGCATACACCTGGTACAGATAGCGCTCTGGGTTGAGTGTCTGCAAATGGGCAAACTGCTCAGCGGCCTGCTGCCAGGCTTGGTCTCGGTACGAGCGCAGGGCCTCCTCGTAAAGCGCCAGTTCTTCCAGCAGGCCAGCCGTTTCCTCACCCTGCGGGCAGATCGGCTCGAAAATTCCGACGGGTTTGTCCTTGCCCTTGACGCGCACCCGGTCAAGCTCTCGGTACACAAAGTCCGGTACTGCAGCCCGTGTGAACTCGCTGACCATGATCTGCACACCGTATTCCTTGGTCAGACCTTCGAGCCTGGAGCCCAGATTGACCGCGTCTCCCATCACCGTATAGGCCAATCGGAATTCGGAGCCCATGTTGCCGACCGTCATTTCACCGGTATTGAGCCCCACACCGATCCTGATCGGCGGCCAGCCCTTGGCCTTGAAGTGCTCCTGCAGCGCCTCCAGTTTGGTGAGCATCTCGATGCCAGCCAGCAAAGCATGCCGAGCGTGTTGCGGGTCATGCACGGGAGCACCCCAGAAGGCCATGATGGCGTCGCCCATGTATTTGTCGATGGTGCCGCGATGCTGGTGTATCACATGCGTCATTGGCGTCAGGAATTCGTTCATCAACTGTGTCAGCTGTGCCGGGTCCAGTCCCTCCGAAATGGTCGTGAAGCCGCGCACATCAGAGAACAGCACCGTCATTTGCCGACTTTCACCTGCCAGAGAATAAGCGCCCGGGTCCTTGGCCATTTCGTCCACCAGTTCAGGAGGTACGTATTGGCCGAACAGCCCAGTCAGCAAGCGCTTTCCATGGTCCTCAACAAAATAGCCATATGCCATGTTGAACAGGAACAACGCGGTAGCAAGCAGCACAATGGACGCCAACGGCAGATCCAGATTGAAAAACTGCCACGCACTGGAATTACCTGCGAGCAATGTGGCCATGACTGCCAACCAGACCAACGTCGCCCCCATTGGCTTGCGCGACGGCAACAGAAAGGCCATCAAAACGCCAACCAAAAGAAGCGACGCAAACTCAAATTCCGCGGCAACGTCAGGGCGTTCCTTGATGTTGTCGTCAATAATGCCGGCGATCAGATTGGCATGCATTTCCACCCCGGGGTAGACGTCACCCACCGGCGTCGTCCGAAGGTCCATCAATCCGGGAGCGGTGGAGCCAACCAGCACAATGGCATTGCGCAGCATCTCCGGGAGGACCTTTCCACTTAGCACATCGCTGGCCGAAATGTAGGTAAAACTCTTCTTCGGACCTCGAAACGGGATCAGGGCAGCGATGTCCGCGTCTACCGGAATAAACTGCCGAGCGCTGATCTTGAGCGACTCCAACGCCCCAGCGCCGGTTCCGCCAAAGCCATGATGAAAGCTGATCTTGGACTCCCGCAAGTACGCTCTCGCTACGGCAAGGCCCAGCGCTTCGTAAATCGAACCCTTGTATTCCTGCAGCAGGGCGATCCGGCGGAACTTCCCATCAGCATCAACCAATGGGAAAGAGAAAAAGCCGCCACCCGCGGCACTTGCCTGTAATTCGGGGAGATTCGCTGCAAACGCAGTGGCTCGCCAGGGACTGACAGACGCTTCATCAAAACTCCCGCGTGCCAGAACGGGCGTTGGCAATGCGCCTACGCTGGAGCCCTGTTCCATTTCATTGCGAAAATAATACCCCAGCACCACACGCCGGTTCTTCAGGCTGTCGGCAAAAACCCGATCGTAGTCGAGCTGGGGTCTGAGCCTGTTCAGAGTGGCATTGAAAGCCGGGTTAGCGCTGAGTTCACGTTGCGCCAGGACCTCCAGCGATTTCAAGCCCGAGCTTTCGTCCCGCTCGGCAAAGAGGATGTCAAATCCAAGCACATCAATCTGGTAACGATCAAACAGCAGATCGACCATCTTGGCCACCTTGTTGCGTGGCCAGGGCCAGTGACCCTGTTCCTGCAAACTCTTTTCGTCTATATCAACAATCACGACGCGCGGGTCCGGAAAGCCCGGCATGGTCAGCTTGAGCTTCGTGTCGTAGACGTAATTTTCAAGAACCCGCATGAAATTGAGATTCAAAACGCCAGCGGCACTGAGCAGCAGCGGCAGCGTGATCAGCAGGCTGAGTCCGATGCGCCGGCCATGGCGTTTGAGGTAAGCGGCGAATTTCATCTGCAAGACCAAACTCAAAAACTGGCGCTCAAGCTGATGTGGAGTTTTTGATCGCCAGCCTGAGGAATACCGGCACCACTGGTGATCGGCAGGACGCTGCCGGCAATCAGGCGGCCCCATTCTGCGGTGACAGCGTAAGCGCCAGTGACATAACGCAGCCCCAGACCAACACTGAGCAACCGGTCATCGCCAGGTTTGTTCATGCTCGCATCCGGGTTGTTGTTGCGCAACCAACCAGCATCGACGAAACCCACGCCACGCAGTCCTGGAATGATTTCGGGGCTGGTGATCTCAATCGAAGTGAACAAGCCGCTGTCACCAGCGATGGCACGCTCGCCGGTGCCGCGCACCGAGGCGCTACCGCCCAGGCCAAACTGCTCACCGGAAATCAGTGCATCTGCGCTGTACTGGAACTGACCCCGAAGCCCCCAGGTCCAGTCGGACGCGAACGAACTCAGATAATTCACACCGCCACGCAGCAGCTTCCAGCGCTCGTTGCTGATCCGCAGATCCTCGCTCTGATAAGCCGCCAGATTATTGCCACTGCTCCCCGGCAAATTGACCGCAAGCTCTGCGTTGTAACCCCACACTGCCGTATCAGACTCCATCTTCACGGTATACCCGAGGCTCAGCGGTCGGCTGCCGCGCTCGAGCTGACCCGGCACCGGCAAGCCATTGACCATCGAAGCATTGAAAAGTTTTTGATCTAGTGCCAGGCTCACGTGACTTCGACGCCCACCATCCGGCTCCAGATAATGGCTGTAATTGACTCCCAGCGTCTGACCAGCGCCAGTGCTGTTGAAAGTGCCAAAATTGCCGACCACATCGGAGCTGGTGTAAGCCAAACCCATCACGCCACCCCGTCGATACAGCGGAATCCGGTAATTCAAACCCAGTTGCTTGACGTCCCTGACCCGCTCAATCGACGTGGTATATGCAGCAGAAAACTGATGATCCAGGTCGAACAGATTCGCGTGACTGACTATAAGGGACAAGCGATCCTGGCCGGTGGACTCGGATCCAGTGTTCGACAGACTCGCTGAAAAGTGCAGCGGTCGGGACTCACTCACCATCAGCCTGGCATCAATCTTGTCCGCTTCCTCAGACTCTTTCAACGACACCTGCAACTGCTTGCCCTGGCTCTCGTTGGCAATCGCAGTCTGCAGTGCCAACACTCGGAAATTTGGTGCCTGACCTTCGCGCAATTCGGGCAGACTGGCGCGAATGTTGGCCTCGCTGTATTGAGACTGCCCCTCCACAGTCACCTTGCCAATCACAAACTTCACGACATGCAATGTAACTTTTTCGCCCACGTCCTGTGGTGGCAGGGAGACCCGCAGCAAGGCGAAGCCCCGGGCCTTGAGCTCGGCCTCCAGCGCGGCAGTGGCTTTCTGCAGCGTAACCAGGGTTCCATCCGGTCCGATAAAAGGTGCCAACACGCGTGACGACTCTTCTTTGGACAAAGGGCTTTCCCCAAGGACTTCAAAACCCTTGATGGGAAAGCGTGCCGTCGCACCCGTGGCCTCGGGCATGGCCTGCTGCGCCGTGCCGCAGCCGTGCCACAGTACGATGGACGATGCCGCTACGAAAGTCCTGAACAAACTTTGCATGGAAAACACACCTCTAGCGACATAGGTTATTGGACCTGCTCTTGACGTCCCCGACAACGCTTAGCAACATTGGATTCGGAGCGTTCGGCAGGGGTACCTTGTCCAACTGGATGAACAACGGCGTATCGACCGGACGCCCGGTCACACCATCGTTGCCAGCAAAACCGGTCTCGCCGCGCCCCAGTTGAAGCGTCTCTTTGGATGAAGTCACTTCAATATGCCCGTCTCGCACGGTGACGAAAAGACCCACTTCATCCGACGCCACGCCGCCGCTGGTAAACAACTGCTTCATGTTCACCGGCACTGTGTCGGGCCTCTGCAGCCTATCCAGCGTTGGCGCAGTCAGCGGTCGGATGACTGTCCGACTGACAAACAAACCCTGACCGGCTTGCAGTGTCTGCAAGGCCGTCTGTCCCTTGGGTGAAACCACGATCGTGCCAAGCCAGGTAAAGAAACTGCAGCTGCCAGCGCTGGCACAGTCCAGATCAAGCCCGGTGCCCCGGATTCCAATGGTCGCAGTGTCCGTCGTGAAACCAACGTTGCGATTGTTCGCCTTGCCAATCAAGCCGGTCAGCGCGCGCATGGAGCCGCGCAGCAGCGAAACAAAGAAGCGCCCTTCCGTCGGATTCTTCTCGTCAAAAACAAAACCGTCAACCTTGAAGTGGGTGCTGGCGCCCAATGTCAGGCGACTCTCATCGCGAAAGATCAGGACGCCTTTGCTGACCGCGCCGGTCTCCACCGTGTCCCCCTGGTAAACACTGGCGCCCTCCACCAGCTTGCGTTTGGTCCCGTTGCTGTCGGTCGCACTGATGTCTCCCTGCGCCGAGATCAACTTGGCACTCGCCGCGATCGTGTTCGGGCGTGCCTTCTCGGTCACTTTGGAGGATTCGGCCTTGCAGTCCTGGCCACATAAACGCGCGTCAAAATCGGTACCGTGGATACCAACAGTAGCGTTGGCGGTCTGTATCCTGGCGGCGTCCGGTGCGTCCTTGGAAATCAAACCCGTGACAGCCCGGAAGCCGCCACGCAGCAATTGCAACACCATGCTGTTATCGTCCGACCCTTCCTTGAACTGATACTGCTGAACAATCATTTCGGAATTCGGCCGCAGTGTCATTCGGGTACCGTCCTGCAGCCTGATGATCGCCGCAGAGTCGTCCGCTATCGTCAGACGATCCCCCTCCATCAGTGGCAAGCCCTTGCCAAGAATACGCGGCAGTTGCCCCTGGGTCTGGGCAAATCCGACGCCACGGGCAAACTCAACCTGGCCAACGGGCTGCGCCAGCGCCCCCAGCCACACCGTCAGCAACAGCCCTCCCAGAACCAGTCTGCGCCACATCTGCAGGGTCTTCACTCCTATCAGCGCATGCATATTTCACCCTCGGCAGTGCTCGTCTTCTTTTCCTTGTCCTTGTCACTCACACCCGGTAGCTCGACGCCGACCGCCGCCTGCGAAACGATGGCGTTTTCAAATTGGTTAAGGAACGCAGCAACGTAGTCCGTCGGTGCGCTGCCACTCGATGTCTGCGAGCCCGCAGGCGCCGCAACCGGAACGCCCTGACTGCTGTAAGTCACGGGGTTCCCGAAGCTGGTCGCAGTCGGCCCAAGCGTCACCGTGCCGCCAGCGCTGACTGAAATCCCTTGTGCGGCCGACACCTTGCTGTTCTGCGCAAAATTGCTTGCCGCACTCAGGGCTACAGCGCCGGCACTGGAAACCAGATCACCATTGAGAGTCAGGTTGCCGGCACTGGTCAGATTGGTGGCCACCAGCGAGATATCCCCTGTCGCCGTTACGCCATCGGCACCTATCGTCAGCGGGCTGTTCGCAGTCATCTTCGCTGCACCCCCCTTGGCCATGACAGGGCCGGAAGTGCTGATTCCTCCGGTGTTGTACAAGGTGATGTTGCCCGCTGCCGTGCTGATACCCTGCACATCAATCGCGCCAACGTTGGTCAAGGCGATGTCACCCGTACCGCTACTGACTGCCTTGAAAGCCTTGATGCGGTTGCCAGCGTCGTTCAGCAGTGTGCTGGCCGCAGATTGCGTTGAAAGCAAGCCCGCTGTCACCAGTGCCCCGCTCTGACCAATGCTGCCGGCGGGAGCCGACAGACTGATGGCCGGTGCACTGACAGAACCAACTGTCAGATTGCCAGCGCTTTGCGTGATGCTGACCGGCGCACCAGCCACAATGGTGCCAGCGGTCTGGCTGAAACTTCCGTTCACGCTCAATGCCCCGCCCAGGCTGAGTGAGCCACCGCTTTGGCTATATAAAGAGGTGCTCAAACCGCTGGCAATGGACAATTGGCCGCCGGTGATCGACAAGCCACCCCCGGCACTGAGAGATTGAAGCTGTGTCGCAGCGACCGAAGCGTCATAGCTGACAGTAACACCCGGCGGTATCGACACCGCCAGCACGTTGGAGCCATCCGGCATTGCATCCCAATTGCCTGCAGAACCCCAGGCACCACTGCCCGACGCGGTCCATGTGGACAGCGGTCGAACGGTGATGTTGCCGCTGGCCGGCGCAAGCGTTGCGGCTATGGTGTAGTTGCTTGAATCGGCACCGCTCAGGACCAGGTTGCTGAGATTCACAGCCTTGCCAGTGCCTGCGTTGCGGTCAGCAAAAACGGCATTCAAGGTACCAATGGTGACCTGGTCCCCACTGACCAGACCGGTCAGGCTCGCCCCCGTTGTGAGCGCCGTTGCAAGCGTGGTTCCGTCGTAAACCTTGTCTTTGACAGTGATGCCGCTGACGCCGCTGATCGCGGCCTTGCTGATGTCGGCCGTTGTAGTGGCCGTCGTGCTGCCCAGCGTGTAGTTGCCGGCGTCGGTACCACCCAGGCTCAAGCCGGTGATGCTCACGGTCTTGCCAACACCGGCGTTCTTGTCGGCAAAGGCTCCTGTTCCACCGGCGACGCTCACACTGTCGCCACTGATGATGCCATTGATACTCGCTGCGCTGGTGTTGAGCGTGGCGCTGGTCTTGCCGTCGTAAATCTTGCTGGCCGCCGTGATGCCAGTCACGCCGCTGATCGCAGCCTTGCTGATGTCGGCCGTTGTAGTAGCCGTCGTGCTGCCCAGCGTGTAGTTCCCGGCGTCGGTACCACCCAGGCTCAAGCCGGTGATGCTCACGGTCTTGCCAACACCGGCGTTCTTGTCGGCAAAGGCTCCTGTTCCACCGGCGACGCTCACACTGTCGCCACTGATGATGCCATTGATACTCGCTGCGCTGGTGTTGAGCGTGGCGCTGGTCTTGCCGTCGTAAATCTTGCTGGCCGCCGTGATGCCAGTCACGCCGCTGATCGCAGCCTTGCTGATGTCGGCTGTTGCGGTGGCCGTCGTGCTACTGAAACTGTAGTTGCCGGCATCGGTGCCCCCCACACTGAGTCCGGTAATGTTGACGGTCTTCACAAGGCCTGCATTCTTGTCGATAAATGCGCCTGTACCGCCAACGATCGTGACATTGTCGCCACTGACGACGCCGGTCAAGGTGGCAGTGCCGGTATTGAGCGTAGCACTCGTGCTGCCGTCATAAGTCTTGTTGGCCACTGTAATGCCACTGACACCGCTGATCGTGGCTTTGTTGATCGTCAGCGTTCCATTAACATAACCGATGCTGTAGTTGCCGGACGTCAGCCCAAGCGGCGTGATGACGTAATTGCCGACCGTGGTCGCCCCCTGCGAACTGCCAGCGTAACTCAATGAACCACCAAGCACGGTGGCCGACTCACCATTCACAAACCCGCTATAGCTCACACCACTGCCACCGCTGTAGGGCACCCGGTTGTATGTCTTGCTGGCGCTGCCGGCACTGACGGTCAAACTCGCCGGAGTAATGCTGCCAATATTGCCCGACGCGGAACTTGGCCAGCTGTAGTTGGAAAACACCGTGCCACTGCCAAGGCTGAAGTCTGACGAAGCAAGTGAGGTGCTAACCAGAAGAGCCTGCCCGACGTCCGGACTGGCGTAACTTCCGGTCGTTTTCGTTACTGTGGCTGAATCGGTGCTGACAAATCCACTGAGCTGGAAGTTACCGGGCGTCAGCGTGGCTAATGTGGTGCCGTCATACGTCTTGGTCGCCAGACCAATCAGCGAGGCAGTCACGGGGATGACTGTGATTTGCGCCGGATTAACGGTATAGGTCTGCGCCGTGCCAGCCGACAAGGCAAAGGGCAAGGCGGTACCAACACTGCTGTACTGCAGGCTGTATTGACCCGCCGCGGTCGTACTGGTTATTGGCCAATTGGAGTAAACGATTCCAGCATTGGCAATGGTCGCCGCCGTCGTCGTATCGGCAGAGTCCAGCCCACGCAAGGTGTAACCCGGCGTAGCGCCGGGATTGGACCCAAAAACGCTCGACAAGGTTCCACCAAAATTTGCATCCACATAAAGTGGCGATGCATAGACGAAGCCACTGCCACTTTGTGGAACGCTTGCCTTGTACGCAGTGTTGTACTGGTACAGCGTTGGCGTCATCCCATTGAGCGCGGTGCCTGGACTGGGCGCGTACACGAGCCAACGGCCTGTTGATGACGGTGCAAACACGCCGGCACCATAGCTGTTGGTGAACGCCGTGCCAGTGACAACATTGATGTCGCCGCCGGTGCTTGTCACGGGCGAGCCGATCGAGACTGCCCCGTCCGCCTTCAACAAGACGCTACCACTACCGCCGGCAATATTGGAAATCGCCGGTACGGTAATGTCACCACCAACCGCGCTGATCGACACGCCGTTGCCCGAAATGCCTCCCGAATTTCCCTTGGTTGAAATCGAACCTGTGTTGGTCACGCTGATCGTGCCCGACGTCGAAATCGTGTTCAAGGTCACGGGCACCTGATTGCGTAAATCAATACCGTTGCCACCCGTCGAAGTCCCTGTGGTTGGCGCCGAAGCCGAAATCGACCCGGCACTGGTATCAAGACTGATCGCCAATGCGCCCGCCGCAGTTGCTCCTGTCCGACTGGTGAGAGACAAAGTGTTCGCCTTGACGTTCAGGCCTGTATTGCCTGTGCCATTGTTGTCGCCTATGCTGGTCTGTGCCGTGATCGAGACCTGGCCTGCACCAGCATCCAGCAAACCGACAGCTGTAGGGCCGCTTGTGCTGGTGTAATCGATGGTTCCCCCGGCAGTCTGGGTCGTTACGGTAGTCCCGCCCAAAGTACCCATCAAAATCGAACCACCGTTCGCCGACACAGTGCCCGTTCCGCTCGCCGTGATGTTGGCGTTCTGCAATACAGTGGCGCCGCGCACCAACAGGTTCCTGTCGGTCGGCAAGAGAATGTCCCCGGCAATGGTCGTGCTGCCGCTGTAATTCGCATCGCCGGACCCCAGCTCAAGCCGTGTTCCTGCCGACAACTGCCCGATGCCTGGCAGATACAAGACGTTGAGTGGATCAACACCACCAACAACCATGTTCTGCGTACTGGATAGTGGCTGGATCGCCAGCGCACCAGCGGATGCTATGGCCGTTCCACTGACCGGCAAGGCAAGCGAGTCTGTCTTCACTGTCAATGTTCCCGAGCCAACGATCTGCGCACCGGCCGCAACAGACACACTGCCTGCACTCAGGACGGCACTGGAGGTTGCCTGCGCATTGACTGCTGTCGTACTTCCGGCGAGGGTCAGCGACTTCAGGTCGGCGTTCGTCCCAAGGTTGAGCTTGCCACTGTCACGTAGCGAAACCTGCCCGGAAGTCGCGCCGTTCAATGCACCGCTGAGGGTCACCGCACCGGTCCCCGAAACCGTCAGTGTGCCGCCAAGGGTGGTCGTGCCCTGCACCGTCAAACTGCCGTTACCACTCACGGCGACATTGCCAGCCAGACTCGAGTTGGTGCCGGCGTCATTGACCGTCAGCACGGCACCGCTGTTGATGTTCAGGTTGTTATTGACCGTGGTGTTCAGACCCTTGATGCTCTGAGTGCTGTTCGTCAGGTTGACCGTCACACCATTGACCAGGTTCAGATAGGCCACATCCGTGGTGGTCGGCAATGCTCCAGTCGTCCAGTTGTTTGGGTTGGTCCAGTCCGTGGAGCCACCGCCGCCGTTCCAGCAGACCCCCGCACAGGTGAGTCCGGTATTTGTCAAACGGTAAGCAGATGCCGGTGTCACACTCACTATCGAGCCGTTGAACCCGGAGGGAATGGTGGACAGCGAAAAACTTCCTGAAGCGCTGGCCGCACGAAGGACATCAAAATTGTCCCCGCTCGTCGACGTAAAGTTGTTGATAAACGAACCTTTGAGTGTGCCTCCCAAAGTTGCCGCTCCACTGATCAGCAGCGCATCATGTTGCGATCCCTGGGTGGTCCCCCCTATTTCAATATTCAGATTCGAGCCGGTTGCAAGTTGCAGGTCGCCGGTAATAGACAAATTACCGGCCGCATTCTTGCCGCCGGGTTCCATGGTGCCCTGGTTCACCAGCGCCGCTGCACTTGTACCTACGACAATCGTACCGCTACCCGACAAGGTACCTGAGTTTGTGAAGCCGCTGGTTTTGCTAAAAGTCGCCCCGCTTGCCACAAAAACGCCGCTCGTGGGATTGAGCGTCAACGCGCCGCCAATGGACAGGGTCCCCTGATGGACGTTGATGCCGCCTCCGGTGGCACCGCCATTGCTGATTGCCAGGTTCGCATCGCCAATCGTTTGTGTTGCGGCGCTGCCCGGGTTCTTGTTGATCTGACCTGAATTTGCGAGCGTATGACCGCTGCCGTTCGAGGTATGAATCGGACTGGTATCGGTACCGCTGAGATTGATGATGCCGTTCGCCGCATTGGTCCAGGTCAGATTGCTGGCATTGAAAAACACCGTGCTGCCCGTACCAGTGATATTGACCGTGCCGTCATTGCTCCAGTTTCTGCCAATGCCGGCCAATGCGCCACTGATGTCGGTAATGCCGTGCGTGGTCAAGGTACCACTGCCGACAAAGCCGCCACCACCGGACCACGTCAGGCCATTGGTGGTCAGATTGCCGGTACCACCAATGGTGTCGGTCGTAGCACCGTTGTAGGTCAGGGCATTGGCAAAGGTGATCGGCACGTTGAAACTGGTGGCGCCGGCGCCAACTGTCACGTTGCCAGTGCCCGAGACAGAAAAACCAGCGTTGACGCTGTACGTTCCACCCGAGAGTGCGACATTGCCCTGACCGGCCACATCTGATCCCGTGTTGAAGTTACGCGTGCCCCCGGTGAATTCGAGTCCGGCGCCAGCGGAAACGTTGTAGGTCCCGGTATCTGTACCACCCAACCCGAGCTGCAGAGTGCCCGAGGTGACATTCACCGATCCGGCGTTATTGAACCCTCCGGTACCGGCAAAGGAACTTATGCCGGAACTGTTCTTGGTAACGGTCGCTCCGGCTTGATTGTTAAAGGTAAACGAACCCAATGTCCAAGCCTGACTCGTACCGATAGCGAACTGCCCGCCAGCAAGATTGTTGAACGTCGTCGGAGTGCCTGCCGGGGCGGGTTGCACCAAACCGTTCAAGTTGAAGGTTCCGCTGTTATTCAGGGTACCCGGGTCAATCACTGGATATGTCGAAGCGGTGGCGCCAGCCTGATTGCTGAGGTTATAGGTGGCACCATTGAGCACATTGAGGGTGTTGACCTGCAGTGCGCCGGCGGTGTGACTGGCCGTACCCCCAGCCACCAATGAAAGGCTGCCAGACCCATTGAGCACGCCACCTGTCAGGTTCATCGTTTGCAGTGAACTGGCCGCAGCGACGGACAACACGCCACCGGACACATTGACTTGCCCCGAAGTGCCACCGCTCACGGCGCCACTCAGCGTCACGCTGCCAGAGCCGGAAACTCCGAGCGTGCCTTCGAGCGTTGTGGCACCGGAGACCGTCAACGCACCACCACTGACCTGCAAGGTCTCGCGGTTCACCAGCGAAGCGGCCACCATCCCCACAGACGAGCCGGTCACCGTGAAAGCTCCGTTGGGGCGATCGATCACTACCTGATCGGTCGCGACAGGCGATTTCTGATTGGTCCAGTTTGCTGCGGCGCTCCAGTCGCCATTGGCATCCGGCCACCACGCATTGATATTGGACGGCAGGGCGCCGCTGGTCAGACTGAGCCAGGCCTGCGTACTGTCGTAGCCGGTGATGTAAGGCGACCCCGTCGGGAGGCTGATGTTGGCAAAAGCACCCGAGATACTGCCGGCCCCCAGCACATTGAAAACATCGCTGGAACCCGCCACGTAGTTCGGCAGGTTGCTGATGTTCAGGCTACCTCCCAGGGTGGCGGTCCCGCTGACCGTCAGTCTGTCGTGCTGTGTGCTGGGAACAAGGCCCCCAATGTCCACGTTGATGGTGCCACCGCTGGTGTTCAGATTACCGGTGATGTTGAGCTGACCAATATTGCCTGTACCGCCCGGGTTGATGGAACCTTGATTCGTTAAGGTAGCGGTGCCGACATTGATGTAGCCGTTGCCCTGGATGATGCCAGTCGAAGAATTGGTGAAGCCGGCAGTGCGGGTAAATGTGCCACCCGACGACGCGTTGATGGTGCCACCACTGACAGCATCACCGTTGCTAAAGGATGCACCACTCGCATTGAGCGTTCCACCTGCAGCGCTCAAGGTTCCACGATTGGTCAGAACATTCGGTTGAATCGTGAACGTATTGCCACCAGAATTGGCACTGATCGTGCCATTGTTGACAAGCGTGAACGCATTCCAGTCCTGAA
>CAZZLB010000019.1:0-5742 GCA_964654655.1 uncultured Rhodoferax sp.
CGGCGGCACATATTGGCTCGACACCCCGCCCGGACCGCCCCCCGGACCCCCGCTGCTTGTCGAATTGTTGTTCGGCCCCCAGCTCTGCGTATACACGTTCATGAACGTATCCAGGCTGATGTTTCTCCCGTTCCACGCCGCCCAATTCTCAAACTTCCCGATCAAAGTGTCCACACTGTCACTGGTCGCATCGACCCCGCTGGCCAGCGTCAAAAAGCTCCCGTAACTGTCATACGTCGCCTGGTCGATCAGCCCCCACTTCAAGGCCATCTTCATCAACAGGTCGCCTTCTTTGCTCGACAGTCCGTCTGCCACCAGCTGTTGTTCCACCATGTTGAAAATAATCTGCTTTGTCGCCTTATCATGTTCTTTCGCCAGCTCCTGCACCGCCTCTTCCGTTTTCGCCAGATCCTCCCGCAGCCCGGCCAGCGCCGCCTCCTGCTCCGGTGTCCGGTACTTCAGCTGCTCTAACCCTGCGATCTTATCCTTCAGCGCGTCCCCTTCCTTCCCCAGGTCGCGCGTCTGCTCCTGGAACCGCTCCAGCTCCTTCCCCACCTGGTCCCCCAACGCCAGCTCCAGGATGCTCATCTCCTCATTTAACTTCTCCTGCGCCAGCGCCAAAGTATTGGTGGCATTCCCCGCCCCCTGCATCGCGTCCGCGTACTGCCAGTACGCCTCCTTTGCCCCGACAACCGCGATGGTGGTATTGCCGACCGCTTTGGTCATTCCCGCCGCTTTCGCGCCCGCGTCCGAATACGCGTCGCTGGCCGCTTCGGTCGCCTTGACGGCGTTGTACTCGGCTTCCGACAGCCAGCCCACGGCTTCGCGCTGGGCGTTTACCTGTTCGGTCGTTGCGCGCGATGTCTTGATGGATTGCCCGCTGGCGTCCGTCGCCCGCTTCATCTCGGCGTTGTATTCGGCGTAACTTGTCGATGTTTTCAGCACCTCGGTGCTGTGCTCGCGCAGGGTATTCTTGATGTCCTGATCCCAGTTGATCAGGCGCATCAGGGTGTGTTCTGCTTCCACCAGCACCGGGATCAACTTCGTTCCGATGCTGTACTGCAATCCGAGCGCCGCATCGCCCATGTCGTCCAGCGCGATCTCGTACTGGCGTGCCGCGGCCACATTTGCCTCGGTGAGCACCATGTTGGACGACATGCCGTCTGACATCTTGCGCAGGTTGTCGCCGCCGACTTCCAGCACCTTGGCCATCTCCAGCCCGGCCCGCCCGAAGTTCTTGATCAGGAATTCGTTGCGCTCGACGCCGGGAGCCAACTTGACGTATTCGTCCGACAACTTTGCCAGCGCGTCGGTAGATAGCGTGATCCCCTGTTGCGTGGCCGTGCGCAGGGATAATCTCAGCGTATCGTACGATACGGTCAAATCGTCCGCGACCTGGATCAGCCGGCTGGTTTCCTCCGCGCCCATGCCCGACGCGCGCGATAGGTCGCGCACTTGCGCGGCGTATTCAGCGGTCGCGCCGACTGTCTTGTCGATCGCGCCCTGCGCCATGCCAATCGCCTGTTTAGTCACGTCGATGGCGCTGGACATTTCGGTCCAGGACGATAGGAACGACGATTTCAGCTTGCTCATCACGCCGCCGGTTTTTTCCAGCCCGTCCTTGGTCTGGCCCAGCCCATCTTTTAGCTTGCTGGTATCCGCGCCGATCTCCGCGAACAAACTAGCTATTTTTTCTGCCATACCAATCCCTCGCTTTGCTCTTGGCGTCCGCGATCTGTAAGTACTCGTGCAGCCGCGCCAGGCTCAATCCGTCGATGTAATCCAGCGTCCAGCCGAAACGTTCTGCGATATCCCAGATAATCAGTTCCTGCGGAGCGGGCGCACCGTGTATCAGGTGGTCGCTCACCCGCTCCGCTAAGTAGGGTCTGCCAACGGGCTCCGCGCCGCCTGGAAGAAGTCGCGCAGCGCCCGGCGGTAATCGTCGTAGGACATGCCCGCGATTTGTTCCACGGGTACCCCCGCCGCCTTCGCCAGGATGGCGTCGCTTGCCGGGTCGAACATGTCCGACCCGGCAAGCTGTCGATATTCCGAAATGGTGATCTTCGACAGGTCGAATACCATTTACGATGTGCCTTCCGCGCGCGATCCGTTACCCAGCCAGGACACCGACACGTTGACGCTGTCGTTGTACGACAGTTCGCTAACCATGCCATTGCAGAAGGCCGGGACCGTGCCGCGGTACTTGCCGGCTGCGGTGCCTTCCGGGTAGAAGATCACGGTGCCCGCAGCGCCTTCGACCAGCGCCGATCCCCAGGCCGGGAGCGATCCGGCTTGCATCTTGCCCGAAAAGGCCATATTGGTCGAAACGACGCCCTTGAGAAACGATTGCGCGGCGTCCGCGCCTGCCGTGTCGTCAACCGCCTGGACCGTCGGCGTGTGGGTGAACGACCGATAATCGGTGTTCATCGCCAATGTTCCGCCTGTCCAAATCCAGTTCACAACTAATGCCGTACCCATATATCCAGCCATATCACGCTCCTTTACGCATCCAAACTGATTCGATAATAGCCACCTTGCACATACGCTTTCTGGTTGTTGGCAAGGGTTTCCACTGCTTCGCGGTCCGTTTCGCGCACTACCCACAGGACACTATACCCGCTGATCGCCAGCGTACCCTGGTGCATCGCGGTGCTGATCGCAGCATCGATGCTGCCGGCTGCCAGCGGCGTCGCCGCGTATCCGCGCACATACACCAATTCATCGCGCAGGTCGGACGGCGTAATATTCAGCGGCCCGCCGCCCATCAGGCCAAAGACCACATACGGCAGGGATTCCGCGTCCGGCGCTTGCTGGCGGTAGATGGCCGTCGTGCCTGACAGCAGGGATGTTACCCCGGCGCTGTTGGACAACTTGGCGTAGATCGCCGACCCGATTGCGTTGGATACGCTCATACGTCACCTACTTCCATCCACTTCTTGCCCTTGGTCAGGTCTTTCCACGTCTTGCCATCTTCCCAGTTGCGCCGCATCCGCTCGACCGCCGAGGTAAAGAAGGGCCGGTGGTCGTTGACATACGCGGCGTAGATCACGCCGACGCCGACCGTTGCCGTCACGTCGCCTTCCGGGAAGGGGATCGCGTTGAACTCCACCTTCGGATTTTTGCCCTTCGCCGCGGCTTCGGCACTGGCGGCGCGATCTACCGTCTTGGTGCGCGTGTGAACACTGTTCACCATCGCGCCGGTGTCATACGGCACGTCGTTGGTCTTGATCGCCGCTTCCAGGCGAAACGCGAACGCACGTACGATGGCTTCCCTGTTACGGTCCAGTTCCGCCGCGATCTCGTCCAGCCGCTTGGTGTCCAGCAGGATCGTGGTCATACTTCCTCCACCGTGTATCGCGCGACGACGCCCAAACTACCTTCCTGCTCATTTACTACGTTGTATAAGTGCGAACCGATCAGCACCCGCTGGCCAAAGGTCAGGACAACGTCCGCGGGCAGGGTAAGTACGTATTGGTTCATTTGCTGGACCGCCGCGGCCTGCAAAGGATTACTGCCGCTTTTGGCGTCCAGCCGGCACTTCACCCGCATCCGCGTGGTGGTCCAGGTCACGATCGCGCCGCCCGCGCCGTCCGGCGTGCGCGATGCGGTAAGCACGCTGCACACGTCCGGCAGCGTGATCTGGACATCCAGCCTGGCGCGCTTAAGTTCATCAGTAGGAAGCATTGGTGTCCGTCCTGGCCAGATAGATGCTGTTGGGGCCGCCGTATGTTTCGTATATCTGCGCCATGTCCAGGCAATGCCGGATCAATTGCGACCGGCGCAAGTTGTGATTGTCCGTGGACAGGTCGTACGCGCTGCTGTAATGGGATGCCTTGCGCCGCCATACGTGCGCCGCCGCCCGGTTCAGGTCGTACTCGTGCCAGCTGGCGTTGACCACGGAACCAATCATATTGGCCGCGAACGTTACCATCGACCGTTGATAATCGAAGGTGTACAGTGCCGTGCCATACGCGTTGCCAACGCCGTCTTGCATAGTCAGCGCCGTGCCGCCTTCGACACACTGCGCCGGGATGTGATATTCGTTGTACGTGTACACGCTGTTGGCGTATTCCGCGTTTGGTTCGGTCGGCATGTACTTGCGGTCCTTGCGGAAGCGGTCGAGCACGTCCTGCAACTGCTTATCGGTCCAATACGGCACGTTCGCCACCGCGTAATCGCCGGGGCTGGTGTCGGTGGCGGCGCGCAGATCATCAATGATAGGCGTCATGCCTTCGCGTACCGTCGCGCTGGCGTATACCACGGTGAACGCGATGCGCACCGCCGACTTCTCACCGTTGCTGAACGTCGCCAGGATGTCCAGCGCGTGATTGCCCAAGATCAGGCCGGTGCCCAACTGCGCCGAGACGTATGGCGATGATGCCGTGACGGTTGGGGTTGCCGCCGCGCCGTATGGCGGCACGTGCGTTGCCGCACCGGTTGTCACCGTCACCGCGCTGGGCAGGTCGTCGGTGAAATCGGCGGTCCACAGCCGCACTTCGTAGGGTGTCATCTGGATATTCGCATTGTCGAACGTTGCCATCACAACTCCTCTCCTGTATCCACGGTCGCCCGCACGGATGCGCGCGCCTGGTCGCCCGTTGCCTTGCTTGTTGCGCGCAGACCTGCCCGCGCGCCGTCGCCTGCCGCCAGGCTGTTGCCGTTGTCGTATCCTGGATATCCGCGCCGGTTGCCCAGCCCCATGAAATTGGCGATCCTGGTCAGCGCAAACGGATCGCCCCATGTCATGCTTGCGCCTTCGTCCACGATCATGCGCAGGATCGCCAGCGTCGCAAACGGATCGCCTGTGCTAGCGCTTGCGCCCTCGGACCACACCAGCGGGTACAACCCGCGCGTCACAAACGCGTCGCCCGTGCTGGTCGAGAAACCTTCCGAGACCGTCACCCCGTACAGGCCCGCCAGCGTCACACCGTCACCGGTGCTGGTCGACGCCCCCTCGGAGCAAATCAGGCTGTATATGCCGTATGTCGTCACCGCGTCGCCGATGCTGCTGGAGAATCCTTCCGAAACCACCAGCCCCGCCGACGTGGACAGTACGAACGGGTCGCCCCACGTCGTCGACGCGCCTTCGGCCATCACCAGCGGATAGATGCCCGTTGTCGCAAACGGATCGCCCGCCGATGTGCTGAACCCCTCGCTAACCGTAATATTCGCCGCGGACGACAGTGCGAACGCGTCGCCCGTGCTTGCGCTTGCGCCTTCGCCAACCACCAGGTTGTACAGCCCGATCGACGCCGCCGGATCGCTGGTGCTGGTGCTCGCCCCTTCGGCCATCGTCAGCGGATAAATCCCCCGCATCACGTACGGACTATCCTCGGTCGCCGACCGCCCTTCTGACATCGTCAGCGGATACACGCCCGCCGTGACAACCGCGTCCTGCGTACTTGCCGACGCCCCTTCGCTGGCCGCCAGGCTGTACAGCCCGATTGTGGGAACCGCGTCGCCCGTGCTGCTTGACGCCCCTTCCGACATCGTGATTGTAGCCGGCCCGGTACTGCCGAATACGAACGCATCTCCGCTGCTGGTCGACGATCCGCGGTCGAACGGGATCACGTCGAACACCCGCCCCGAGCGCATCCGTAAGAACACCATGGCGCCGCATGGGATTGCCGTGCCGCTGGTGTTGGCCGTCATCGTGAACACGGGCGACGACGACGCCGCGCCAGTTGCGACCTGATGTTCGCTGACTACGATCCCGCAATCTTGTCCGCTGGTCGTGCCTGT
>CAZZLB010000019.1:5842-17915 GCA_964654655.1 uncultured Rhodoferax sp.
CCAACCGCGACGCGTACGAACAACGACATGCCGACTGTTCCGCTGTCGATGCCCGACACGCCGAACCCGCCCGCGCTGCGCGTGTCCGCGATGGTGCCCCAGCCCGTCGGCGTCGATGGGAATGTGGTCGCCGGGTACTTGTTGGTGATCGCAATTACACAGTAATCGCCAACCTGGATGCCCGCCGGATATGTGATGGATAGTGCCGTTGTGCCGCCCGCAGCCGCCGCGGATTTGTCCACGTACGACAGCGCCCGCGCGGGGGCGGTGTAGCCCAGCCGCATGGCGTCCGACGTGCTGGTGCTGTTGCCCTCCGATACGACCGTACCTTCAGCCGCCGGAACAAGCGCAAAATGGACCGTGATCCAGTGCTCGAAGTCCGCGATGGCCGAAAAGGTCTTATCCCCGCTCGCCCCGCTCGCCGCCTGCGCCAGGTAAAAAAACTCGTCCCCGCCAAACTCCGCGCCCTGGCTCATCCCCGACGTGCCCGCCGTGATGTTGGTGCCCGCGTTGTCGATCATCGCCGCGACCCGCATCGTGTTGGTCACCGTGGTCGTGATCGACAACGCTACCGGCGTGTGCGCCGCGACCCCGCCCGTGCAGCTGTTGGTCGCGCTGACGTTGATCACGTCCCCCGCCGCCAGGCACCCGCTCCAGGCCGTCATCGTCGCCTGGCACCAGGTGCTTGCGACGCTGAAGGTGTAGTTCGCCCCTTCGGACGACGCGCGCTTCCAATACGTCGTCATGTAAATTGTCGACCCGTCCAGCCCGCCCAGGTCCGCGATCTGCGTCCAGCCCGCGGGCGGCGTCCAGGCGCTGCTTACTTCCTTGTACAGATTAATAACCAGGATGTCACCGTCGACCACGCCCGCCGGCTTGTCGATGGTGATGCTCGTGGCGGTCGATCCGCCCGCGCTTGATCCTGACCTGTACGCGATTGCCATTGTTAGGGTCCCGGTGACATGAACCGATAAGTTACGCCGTCCAGCCGTCCGTTAGCGTTAACCACCAACTGCAAGCGCGCCGCGGCGTTGGTCGGGACATTGATCGTCTCGTCCGTTTGCGCTGCCCACGTGTGCGATGCCGTGCGCCCGGAACTATCATCCGTCGCCGTGCCCCACACCGTGTCGGCGGTCGGGTTATCTACCCGCAGCCCGGTGACATACATTGTCACATCGTCGTACAGCAGATAGATATTGGACGCCCCGAACCCGCCGAGCCGCCGCGAGACTGTGGCCATTGTTTAAGTGATCGTGCCGATTTCCCAGACGTCCACGGCGCTGATGATCACGCTGCCCGCCGCCGTGACCGCCTGCGTTGCACAGGTACCCACCAGCAGCAGCGTGCCCGATCCTGCCGTGCCGCACAATGCCACATGCGTGACGTTGCCGGACGTGCCTACCGTCACGGTGGCCGCCGCGTAGGTGATCTTGCGCCCGCTGGTGTCGCCGTTGGCGATGGTGAAATTGCCCGACGACGCCGCCAGCGTCCCCAGCGCGTACGTGGTCATCGCCTCCGCGTAGGTTGTCGGCTGCGCCGAACAGATCGTCACCCGGTTCGCGGATGCCTGTAGAAGTTCCAGCGACCGGTCCAACAGGGTCGCGTTAATATACTTAGCCATCTCTCACCTTCAATCCCCGATCCGAAATCGGACATAATCGTTGCGCAGGTCGGCGTGCATGATTGCCAATCTGCGCTCAGGCGGCATGATGCCGTGATAACCCTTAACCGCCGGCGCGTCCACCATGTTCACATTGATGGTCGCGTTGTACTTATCGTCCACGCTGGCCACGATGTCGGCGTATTCGTCCGATGCGGCCAAGGCGTTGAATGTGCCTTGATCCATCCAGCGCGGATCGCCGGGATAAGACGCGGCCCATGCTTCGAAAAAGCGCACGGCGCGCGGGCCGTTTTTCACATACAGCACGCCAACATTGTGATGTTTGGGTACACCGTACTGCGCCAGGAATGGCGATGTCGCCGGGTCGTGCGTTACCGCGCCGATCAACTTGCCTGCCGGAAGCGCATCGCGCAGGTCGGCTTGCATGTCCATGATCGCGGCGTCCGTGTCCAGCCAGATGGCGTACTCGTACCCCTGCTTCAGCGCGTCCAGGATCATCCAGACTTTGCCCCACGCTCCGCGGTCCTGCTCGGGGTGAATGTCGCCAAAGTTCACCCGGTAGTCCATGCGGTGCGCGCGCGCGTACGCGCTGTGCCGGCCCACGGCCAGGCGCAGCATGTCGTAGAAGATGCCGTTCCAAGGGTCGTATTTGCCGGGTACCGATAGGCAGTGCTGCAAGATAATTGCGTCGTTCATAATGCACCTTCGATCTCGGCCATAATGGGCTTCCAATGCTTTTCAACGCACGCGTCGGCGTCGTACTCTTCTGCGATCTTGTCTACCGCCTTCGCGCCTGGCGATGGGTGCTTGTACTCGGCTTCGATCAGGACTTCCAGCGGGCGCTGCAACGGCTTCCACCGATAAGATGCCCACTGGCTGTATTCGGGTACCGCATCCTCTTTGGGTAGGATGCGCCCGGCGCGCACCAGTTCGGGCATGGCGGTCCAGCCGCCGACAATCACCGGCACTCCGCACGCCTGCGCTTCAATGATCGGGATGCCGAATCCTTCGCCCGCGGTGACTTCCAGCAGCACGTCGAGGCTGTTGTATACGTCGCACATATACTGCGGGGGGAATCCGATCACCTGGTTGTATTGATTGCAGAATGCGTAATCCTTGCCCTCTTCCATCCCCAGATTTCGGCACAATTCAGGGATATTCACCCAGTCACCCGGCACGTCTCCGCGCGCCGTCTGCAGGAACAGAAACATGTCTGCGTGCCGCTTTTGGCATTCCCGAAACGCGTGGATTTGCTCGATGAAGTTTTTCCGGCTGGGGATGCCCTTGTTCATCGCGACAATGCCGACGATGTAGCGGTCTAACGGCAGACCCAGCGCTTTGCGCGCCTCGGACTTATCCTTGGGGTGCAATGCCGCCTTGTCGTACATCAACGGCGCATACAGGCAGTCCATGCCTGCGTTGTGGGTCATCTCTACCCCGAACTTGCTCATCGCGATCCGCTTCCAGGAACTGTTCAACTTGCCGCGGATCACCAGCGGCATCGGGTCGTGATCCACCGGGTACCAGGGTATCCAGTGCAGCCCGGTAGGATATTCCTCCGGGTTCATCACCCAGATGTCGGTCAAGGACATTGTCACGCGCGCGCCAAAGTTCGCCGAATGCGGTACGACCGCGTCGTTCCCGTACGGATGCCCGAGTTTGGGCATACACAGGATATTGGGCGATGGCTGCAAGACGCCGCCTTCCAGACCGTAGTAACAGATGATGCCGATTTGATGGCCCATGTTGGCCAGCCGGTCGGTTAACAAACGTGTCTGCTGTCCGTAACCAGATGGCGACCAGGGCGCGTTCGATAGCCAGGTAAATCTCATTGTGTCATCACTCCGTGACCCTCCAAATGGGGAGCGAAAAGGAACGGAGGAAATCCCCTTGTCGGCTGTACATGCCTATTCGCTCCCATGATGTCATTCTAGGCGCAGGTGCCCATCAGCTTGATGGCGAAAGCGTCGCGGTAGATGCTCTTGCCCCAACCGTAGGTCGCGTTCAGTTCCCAGCCGCCGCCGCCGCGAGACGCGTCGCGCTGGGTCTCGATGCCGAACCCGCGCCGGATGTCCGCCACGAAGGCCGCGGCATTGAACATCACACCGCAGTTGGACGGGGTCGGCACGTTGGCATCCACGAAGATGCTGATGCCGCCCCACTGGCCGACGAAGTACTGCCGGCTCATGGCGTTCAGCCATTCCGGCGCATCCTGCATCAGCGTCGGAATGGACCCGACTGCGGTCATGTAATACCACTGCATCGGGTGCAACACGGCCACCCACGGCGCGGGTGCCAGGTTGGTGCGCAGTTTCGCGGCGGCCAGCATGAAGTTGGTCCAGGTCAAGGTGCCGCCCGCGGAGCCGACTGAACCGCTGATGCCGGTGCCCAGGGTGATCAGGTCGGTGTCGATCTTCTGCCCGATGATGTTGCCCAGGTCCCGCCCGGCGTCCGCAACGATGCGGTTCGGATCGCTGTCGCGCAGGGTGTCGTTGATGAAATACTGCGCGCCGATCAGCGATGGGGTGATGGTCCCGTTGGCGCTGCCGCTGAACGTTTGCGCGCTCATGTCGGTGGCTTCGGTGATGGCCTGGACGGTGCCGCCCGCGTAGGTGCCGATGATGCGCGGCGCAAGGCCGGTCATGTCGGTCCAGGTCGTGACCAATTGGTTCATAATGCCAGTTTCGCGCGCCTGCAACAGCGCGGCCTGGTAGATGTTGGCGATAATCCCTGATGACAGGGTATAAGTAGACTCGTTTGCCATGTCAGGCTCCTATTCTGTGATTCTCCAGCCGCCACCGGCCTTCACGTTCGCTGCGGCGTCGAACATATTACCGATATTGCCCCGCAGGATTCCGCGAAGTTGGTCATCCGTTGGCCCTGTGGTCGCATTGGACCCAGGATTGGGGATGATGCCGGGGCCGGGCTTGGCTGGCTTGGGTAACGTCTCCAGGAGCGCCTTTGCGTCGGCTTCGATCTCTTCGGGCGTCTCGCCCTGTAGTCGTTTCGCCAATGCGGGAGGCAGCCCCAAACGTGATGCGATTTCACTCATTTGCGCCGTCCGGCGTTCGGACTTCAGTGCGGTCTCGGTTTCAGCCAGCCGCGCGCTCAGCTTTTGGACTTCGGTCATCTCGGCCTCGGCCTTTGCCTTTTGCGCTGCCGACAATTCCTCGGCCTGCTTTGCCTTGGGACGCAATTCCTTTACTTCGGCGCGCAGTTTCTCGATCAGCGCCATTGCCCGCTTTGCGTCGAACGTCTCTTCGGCCACCTGTGCCGTCGAGTTTGCTTCGGTTGCCGCACTCTGTGCGGTGCTGGGCGTCTCGCCCGGTTGATCAGACATTCATCCCTCCATTGGGAATTAAAAAGCGCCCATTCCGTTGGTACAGAATGAGCGCAGGAACTGCGGTGATTCTCGCGATTACCCGCGGGGCTTGCGCGCGGCGGGTTATCTATTCACTATTGATTATACAACGATTGCGGTCTATTACAACTATGCGGCGGGATGTTCGTCCTCCATTCCTGATAGATATTTCGTCTTGATCGCGGCTGCAATCGCCATGATCGAACGGTACACGATGAACCAGAATGCGCGGTCAGTCATGATCCCACTCCATGATCGCCGCCAATTCGCCCGCGGGCAGGTGCGGGGTCATGTCATGCATGTCGTCCGTGCGCAATTGGCCGTTGATCGTGCTGGCCATCACCCGCGGCAGTTGGACCCACTCCGGGTCACTCATTACCTCGATGATCGCCGGCCCCGGACGGTTCAATTCGTAATCCAGGAACAGCAGGTCGTGATTGTCCTTGATGCGCTTGTAGGTGATGCCGTATGCCGTGGCAATCGCGCCCAAGTCCGGCGTGGTGAATCCGCTGACGGCATTGGCCCCCACAATGCGCCCATCGTAGCGCGCTTGCTGCATCACACGGATACTGTTGTACCCCCCGTTGTTGAAAACAAAAAAGCGGATGTCCAGCGCAAAGCGTTTGACAACTTCCAGCCCCGGTGTGTTCAGTTGGAAGCCACCGTCGCCCGTGACGCAAATCGTCCGCCGCCGTTCCGCAAGCGCCGCGCCAATGGCCATCGGGATATCCAGCCCCATCGCGCCGATACTTGCGCAAACCGTCACCCTTTGCCCCCTTTTGACGCGGAACGATTGCAGGAACGCGTTGACAGCGCCACTGCTGGAGCCAATCGCCAGCACATCGTCCGCGCGCGCGCTGGTTGACAGGGCGTCCATGAAGCTGAACACGTCCACGAAATCGTGATTGTTGTCGCCTTCCAACTCCGGGCGAAAGCGGGCGTACAGCGCCTTGCACCAGCCCAGCCAGGACGGGTCGCCCTGCGCCGGGAAGGTCTCGGCGCAAAAGATCGCGTCCGGGTTGGATAGGTCCTTCCAAATTTTGCGCCAATCCTCGGGCAGCTTTTGCAGTTCCCCCAGGTCGCAATCGAAGATGTATTTCATTGCGCCTGGCGCAAAGCGGTCGTAGTCATACGCCACCTGCTCCCCGTCCAGGCGCGCACCGAACGCGTAAAAGTGCGTTGCCGATTGCTGGATGATGTTCGCCGCCCGCTGGCCAAAGATGCCCGGGCGCCCGCAGAAGGCAGGGTCGTCCTCGGCCACCAGGTCCATGCTCATCCACGTTGTCAGGACAGGGATGCCCAGCCCGCACAGGTGCGCGATCAGCGCGGGGTTGTTGCGGCAGCCGTTACCGATCAGGATGACGGGTCTTGTCATACTTCCTCGCTTTGTACATCTTGGGGAATGTCCAGCCAGCACGGGCCCGGGCGACCGGCGCGCGCGACTTTGATGAATTCCTGTAGATGGGTGATCGCGTCCAGCCCGGACGTTGCCAGTTTAGCGCGCTTGGTGATCGGCGTGACCATCGCGATGGTCGGCCCTTCCTGCGTCCCGCGGAAGCGCATCTCCGGCAGCGCCGCCCACTTGCGCATCACCTGGCCCGAAATAAACACCACCGGCACCGAGTCCATCCAGGCCGCCAGGCACGGCGTCACCGCGTTGGTCGCCCCCGGCCCCGATGTCGTCAAACACACTCCCAGCCCGCGCAGCATCGCGTACCCCACCGCCGCCCCGCCCGCTACTTGCTCGTGCGGGCAGCATACCAACGATAGGCCCGATTGCCCCAGCGCGTCCACCAACGGCCCGCAGCCGCCGCCGGGCAGGTAGAACACGGTGTCCACGTGCTGTTTCAGTACATTCCAGATCGCGTCAGATGTACGCATGATAGCACCTCAATTTGTTGGCGTAATATTCGATGGTCCGGTCGATCGCGTCGTCCAATTGCGTCCATTCCTGGACGGCAAGGTCGCGCTTGATCGTCTCCAATTCGCGCGGCAGGTACACGGGCCGCGGATCGTCGTAGTACATGCGGTCGAACACGATTTGCGGGTGCGGGTAGATGCGCGCCGCTACGCGCTCGGCCAATTGGTGCATGGTGATCGGCTGGCTGCTGCCGACGTCGTACGTGCGCCCGATCTCGCCATCGTAATAGATGCGCCACATCCACAGCGCCATATCTTCGGCATACAGATACGACCGGGTGACGTTGTCGCCGCGGATGCGGATGGGCCCGCCCTCGATGGCATCGACGATGTAGTTGATGATCGCAAAGTGATTGGGCATGTGTGGGCCGGCGAATGTGTACATGCGCGCGATCTTGACGGGCAGGCGCGATGATAGCAGTTGGTGCTCGCCCATGCGCTTCATGCTGGCGTAGGTGCCGGGCTTTTCGTCGTGCACCGCGCCGGACGACGAATACAGGATCATGGCGTTGTTGCGCTTGGCGCATTCAATCACCCGGTCGCAGTCCACAGGTGCCAGATGGATAATGGCATCCCACTTCGCGCGGTGCCAATCGCCGTGCTTGTACTGCAATTCATCCAGCGCACAGATATCCACACGCCCGGGCGCGGTCTTGCGCAGCCAGGTCCCTACGAACCCGGACCCGCCTGTCATCAGGATTTTGTCCATGCGCCCTCGCAGTATTCAATCACTGAATTATAAAGATAGTCCAACTGCTCGACCGCCAGCCCCGGCCAGCAGCCGACCCAAAACGCGTTGTAGTGGACGGTGTTGGTGTTGGCCAGGTCGCCCACAGCGCGGTATTGGATGCCGCGGTATGCGGGCTGGCGGAGCAGGTTGCCGCCAAACACCAGCCGCGTCTGGATGTCGCGCTTTTCCAGCCAGGCGGTGATCCGATTGCGTACGATGCGATCGCGGCAGATCAGTGCAAATCCGAACCACGATGCGGGCACGTCGTCCGGCAGAAGGAAATAATCCCCCGCGCCGGCTTCCCACAGCCGCTTGAACAGATAGGCGTGGTTGTCCTGGCGCCGGGTCGTGATCCACCATAACTTGTCCATCTGCTCGACGCCGAGCGCCGCTTGCAAGTCGGTCATCGGCAGGTGATAGCCGATCTCGCTGTACGTGTACTTGTGATCGTAGTAGCCGCCAAAGCGCACGCCGCAAGTGTTATCCTGCCCTGGTGGGCACCAGCAATCCCGGCCCCAATCGCGGAAGCGGGTAAGTAGTTGCGCCAACTTTGGGCTGTCGGTCAGCACCGCCCCGCCTTCGCCCGTGGTGATCTGATGCGCCGGGTAGAACGACAGCGTGGCCATGTCGCCAATCATGATGCCGGGCGACCCCAACGCGTCGCAACAATCCTCGATCAGATACAGATGATATCGCGCGCATAGATCGCGGATCGCGGCAATCTCCGGCACAGGCCGGCCCAACGTGTGCGCCAGGATCACCGCGCGCGTCCGGGGCGTGATCGCCGCCTGGATGCTGGCCGCGGTCGGCGCAAGGCTGGGCAGTTCCACGTCCACGAACACCGGCAGCGCACCCAACTGCACAATCGGCGCGACGGTCGTCGGGAAATTCAGCGCCGTCGTGATCACCTCGAACCCCGGTGCAAGCTTGCGGACACCGATTTCGTCGCTGGTCAGCGCCGCCAGCGCCAGCAGGTTAGCCGCGCTCCCGGACGACGTCAGGATTACGTGCCGCTTGCCAGTGTACTCGCGTAGTTTCGCCTCGAACGCCGCGGACTCCGGGCCGGCAGTATACCACTGCCGATCCGCGACCCGCAGAAGGGCGGCCCGCTCTGCGCCGTCCAACGTCGCTCCATGTGTAGGTACTCGCATCGGATTTCCTCCAATCCTCAGTTGACCTTCCAACTTGTCAATTCGCCCAGCGTCGCAACGCTGCGCATGTCGCCATACACGTCGTCGACGTGCGTGGCGCTCAAGTCCTTGAATTCGAATTTGCCCTCCTGCCATGCCTTGTAATAGTCGCGCCCCATGCGCTCGGCCTGCTGCTCCTCCGGCAGTTGGCCAAAATACTCTTCGCCTGTCTGCTCGATGGGGTTATCCGCGCCGACCACCAGCGGGATCGCAACGCATTCGCCGTTGTGGTGGTCGTCCAGCGGTTCATCTAGGGGATGCTCCGTGCCGTGCATGGCCACACACGACATGCACGCCGTCTCCAGGTGCGCGTACCACACCCAGCCCGTGACCACGTCCGAATTGGCAACGTAGGTCGCGCGCGATGACTCGCGATAGGCGTACAACTGCGCCGTGCGCATCATGCGCATACTGTCCGTTAGCCCCATGCCCACGCTGTCGGTGATGCGCGCCGCGATGGTGCGCGGGTTGTCGCCCTTGCCGACGCCTTCCAGGATGGCTTGTGTTACTTTTTCCGCAACGTATTCGCCCATGCCGTCGAGCTTTGCGTACAGCGGGCCGGCAGGGTCCAGGAATCCAAGCAACTGTTGGATTACTTCGCCCGGCACACGGTTCAGGCGCGCTGATGCGCCGACCTGCTGCAATGCCAGCGCGGATAGTTGCGTTGCGTTTTGCGCGCCAATGTCTACTTCGACCTGCGCGTTCTGGCCCAACGAGACGCGTAGATATGCCTGGTATTCTCGGAGTTCGGCTTCGAGATTGCGCATCATGCGCTTGTAGTCCTTCATCCGCAAGATGTCGTTGCGCGATAATCCACCGTCCGCCAACTGTGCCGCGAGCAGGTCGATGTCTCCCTGCAAGCGGCGGTAGATGGTGGTGTACGCGTCGATCAGGCGGCGCAGTGCCGCCTCGTCGCGGTCGGCCAGTTGGTTCTTATAACGCTGCGCTAGTTGGATTACGGTTGGCATTTGCCGTTCCCGCGGTGACAGGCGCGGTGTTGAACCCCGCCAGTCGGAAGTTGTTCAAGATCGCCCCGCCGATGTTGGTATTGGCCATGTTCGCGGCGTTGGCTTCCTCGGCCATGCGCTCTACCTCCAACGTCCAGTCATTGCCCAGCTCGATACTCGCCGTCTGCTTGCTGATCAGCCCCAGGTTGATCTGTATCTGCATCGCCTGTGCTTCCTCGACGATGTTCTCCGGCAGCCAATCTTCCCATTCCGTGTGCGCCTGTATGGGCGTCATTCCGTTCACGATCATCAGTCGGCGGTTCAGTTCTTCCAGCGCATCGCCCACAAGCTCGCGGTGCGTGTCGATCAGCGCCAGGTTGTCCTGGTACAGCACGCGCAGGCCGAAGTTGGTCAGGCTGCCGATCTTATCTTGCAAACTGTCGATGTCGATCACCCGCGCGATGTCGAACATGGATTGGCGCAGGTTGCGCAGGAATGCCATCGACGATGCCAGGTCGCCCAGCGCGTCCAGTTGGTAGATGCCCGCGTTGTCGCCCATGAAATTAGGCATTTCATCCGGCCCGACCGCCAACGTCTGCGCGGCCCCGGCACCCCGACTGTAGCGCTGCGGGTGCGCGAAGTAGCGGATCAACTTGCTGATATTGGACGAAACAAAGTTGACACGGTCCTGCATCGGGATCAGGCACATCACGTCCGACTCGCCATAAGCGCTGTTCACGCTGGGTAAATTCTGCCAATGGATGATTGGCGGGAAATCCCATGGCCAGACGACTTGATCCGTCTGGACCCATTTGCCGGACTTGTCCGATACGTAATCCGTGATCAGCCACTGCGCACCGTCGCGCGACACAACCTTTTTGTGCGCGATGTCCCGCTGCTCCTCCTTGTACTGGTGGATGTAGGCCGTCACCAGTTCGAAGTCAAACGGGTCCGTCTCGATCGTCATGAAAATCGGGTCCAGCACGATCAGGCGCGGGTAGATATAACCGTCCTCGCCGCGCACGCCGTTGGTGTCGATCATCAGATAGCCCGTGCCCGCTTCGACCGCCGCCTGGCCAGCCCGGTGCAGCAGCACTTCGATGTGATTGGCGTCCCACGTGCCGTTGATATACTGCTCCTGTGCCGTCACCGCGTCGGTCGTGTCCGCTTCCTCGTGGAAATCAAAGCGCACCCCGCCGGAGTACATCTGGCTAACGATGCGGTTGATGATCAGCCGGATGAAGTTGATGACGATATTGTCATCGGCCTGGCCAGCACGTACGCGCAGATTGCGCGCCTGCTGTCCGTAGTAATACGCGCGCGTCTGCGCGATGGGACGGTTCGCGTCGTTCACCAAACGCGAATAGACGCCCTCGGATATGCGGTTGATAATGCCGTCAAATATGCCCATGTATCACCTCACCAACTTGCGAATGGATCGGGGACGGCGCGCACCATCTCACCAGCCCCGATTGCGTAATAACGTAATGCGTCCAGCGCGTGATCGTTTTCCTTGACCGGCTCATCCTTGCCATCGCGCCAGACGTACGATTGATACTCGCCGATCATCGCGGTACAGCCAGGGTCCATGGTCAGGCGCGGCCTGACGTCGCCCTGGACCTTCAGCAGCGCCTGGACTGCCGTAATGCCGTCCAGCACGCGCCCTTTGCGCGGGATCGCGGCAATGCCCACGTCGCGCAGGTCGGCAATCAGCCCGGCGGCTGCCGCGTCGACCGCGGCGTATTCGCAGCGGAACGTTGTCCACCAATCCAGCGCCACGGCCACGACGTCGCGCTGAAGTTTGCCAGTCTCGTAGTAGCAGCGTAGGACGTGATTGCGCCCGTCGCCATCTATGCCAATCAGCAGGATCACCGCCGGATTGGTGTAGCCCTCGTCCATCGCCAGCACAAAGCGGCTGAACTCACTGCGCGCGCGTGTCTGGACGTGGATATCCTCGCGGAACATCGGGTACACCAGGCCTTCCAGAGATATGAATTCGCCTTCCAGTTCCTGCTTGGCGAACTCGCCGCTGTAGGCCGTTTCGAGGGACTGGACAAACGCGCGCGCCAGGTACGGGTTATCGCGGGTCGCCGACTTGAATACGGTCATCTGTTCGCGGCGCTGGTACAGCCAATTGCGCCCGTTCGGCGTGGTCGTGATCCAGCACGGACCCGCTTGACCGCCGGCGCGCAAACGTCCAATGACGATCTCCCAGGTGCCCGGATGACACATCGCCCCTTCGTCGATGTGCGCGAAGTTGATATTCGGCCCGCGCAGGCGGTCGGGGTTATCGGCGCTGCGGAA
>CAZZLB010000020.1:0-17761 GCA_964654655.1 uncultured Rhodoferax sp.
GCCTGCTCTTTGAATCCATCTGCATCACTTCCAGACTTTCTCAGCATTCATCTCCACAACATACACGACAGCGCTGCGTGCCGGAATCTCAAAGCGTCCCCGTTCTCGTGCAAAGAAGGCTTGCTCGGCAGGACGTTTGTCAGCGGCATGGCGTGCTCTGTGAACCGGATGCAATACATAGGATTTCCCCGCCTCGGACGGCAGCACAATCTCCTGCGCGGCCGTGCCGACATTGACAAAATACAGCAGTTCCCTGAAGCCGGCGCCAGGGTAGGCAAGGCCATCAAGGTGCCCTGCCAGCAGTACCGGGTTCTGCCTGGAGCCCGTATTGAAGAACCTGAGCCGCTCATGGATGTCCCGCGCAGTACGCAGTCGAAACAGGGTGGAGCTGGAGCGGATCCTCAACAGATCACGGAACATGTCGCGCGCCAGTGTGATGTCGCTGGGGCGAGGCTTGATGTCCGGATTGGCCAGCAAGGGCTTGATCAGGCCATAGTTGCTCGCGTTATCGGCCTTGGGTGGCGCACCGCTGCCAAAGTAATTGTCCTGATAGCTCCAGTCCAGGCGATTGAACCAGTCACCCGAGTCGTAGCTGTTGCCATCCATTGACTTGGAGCGCAGGGTATCGATGCCGGCATGAAAATAGGCCACGCCCTGGCTGAACGCGGTGATGGCAGCACCCAGCATTTGCACGCGCACCCGGTCTTCACGGCTGGTGTTCACCGGCAGTTTGTAGGCATTGATGTCAAACAGTGTCTGGTTGTCGTGGTTTTCCACATAATTCACGACTTCACCCGGTTCACTGACATAGCCAGCGCTCTGTCCGCTGTAGTCGATGTCGTGCAAAGTCTGCTGGCGGTCCAGATACGTTGTCAGGGCGTAGTCGCGGATCGAACCAGCCAGTCCTACGCGCACCAGGTCCGCTGTTTGCAGTAACTCCGACGCCGGCGCTGTAGCCAACGGGTTGGGGTCGTAAACCAGGCCATTGATGTAGCCCTGCTTGCTGACCAGCGCGGCGCCTCCGTCAGCTGCACGACCACCACGCAACGCATCGCGCAAGCGGTCATTGAAGGTTCCAATGCCCGACCCATTGAGGGACAGCTGCGCGGCCTGGACAAAGCGCGCACCGTCAGCAATTTCGCCAAAGTTCCAGCCTTCGCCGATCAGGTTCACTGGTCGCCCTGCTGCCTGGTTGACACGCGTCTGCAGCGCCTGCATCACGGCACGCGGCTGGTGACCCATCAGGTCAAAGCGGAAGGAGTCGATCTTGTATTGCGTCGCCCACAACACCGTCGAGTCGATCATCAGCTTGCCCATCATCCGATGCTCGGTCGCCGTGTTGTCACAGCAGGTGCTGCGTTCCACCACCCCATCGGCGTCGAGTCGGTGGTAGTAGCCAGGCACGATACGATCCAGCACCGACTTTTCTTGCTGCCCTGAAGCGGCCATATGGTTGTAAACCACATCCATGCCGACGCGCAGACCGGCGCGGTGCAGCGCCAGCACCATCTGGCGAAACTCCAGGATGCGCACCGCGCCGTCGGCCGCGTTGCTGGCATAACTGCCTTCCGGCGCGTTGAAGTGATAGGGGTCATAACCCCAGTTGAAGCAGTCGCTGCCGGCACCAGCCATGACGCTGGCTTGCTGGGATTCGCTGTCCGGACCCGCCTCAGGCACCGCGGGCGTCGTGCAGCTTTGCTCGGCAATGGTGGCGAAGTCAAACACTGGCAACAGATGCACATCGGTGAGGCCGGCTGCCGCAAGCGCAGACAGATGCCGCATGCCCTTGGACTGACCTTCGGTGAAAGCCAGGTATTTGCCGCGCCGTGCGCTGCTGACAGAGGGGTCGTTGATGGAGAAGTCGCGCACATGCAACTCGTACACCACCATGTCGGTTTGCGCCTGCACCTTGACCGGCGTGTTCACGCTGTCCCAGCCATCGGGTTTGAGGCTGGCGTTTTCCAGATCGGCGATGTAACTCCGCCTGGAGTCGACGGTCAGACTGACAGAGTAGGGATCGGTCACCCGGTTGCGCACGATGCCCACGCCAGGCACAAAAACATCAAGCAGATAGCGGTAATACTGACCACTCAAGTCATCGCCGTAGCGTAGTGACCAGACGCCGCTGCTTTGCTGCGCTTGCATCGCCTCCAGCGCCAGGGCCGGGCCTGTGCCCGTGGTATAGCGACAAAGCCAGACCTGACGGGCGGTCGGTGCCCAGAGCTTGAAGGATGTCTGATCGCGCCTGACACGGACACCCAGATCGCTCTCGTCCTGCGCGCTGGCGTACAAATCGTCCAGGGCACCGGGAACCTGCAGCGCACTCGCCTGAAGTACCCGGCCACTGCTGTCTTCCCGCACCAGCAGCAGCTGTTGCTTGAGCAAGCCCTTCAATCTGGCGCGGTCACGCGCTTTCACTGCCAGCAACACGCCTGGGGCGACAAACTTGAAACGCGTCGCGATTTCAGGCGACAAACCACCCTGAACCACGTCCATCACGAGCGAGCCGTCGGCACCCTTGACGGCATGACCCGCATTGGCAAGCACCTGTGCCCGCGCCGAGTAATAGAGCTTGAAACGCCCTCCAGCATGGATCGCCGGCCACTGGACGATCTGACCGGACAACCAATAGGCCCGCGCCGGCACTGCTGTGTTGCCGGGCGCAGCCTGCAGCACAGTCTGAAACCCCGCCTCGTCACAATCCCGCAAGCCCGGATCGGCGCCCGCCCAGGCCGCGCTGAAGGCGAGGCTTGGCAACACCAGCCAGCAGGCGAGTTTGAGACCATGCCGGACAACTTGCGAGCGCTTCATGTTCATGTTCCCCATTCTTGACGACATCGCACAGCTAGCCGCGCCCCATACTCAGCACACGGCGCCGGGTTGCTCTGGCCGCAGGTACCCAGCCATGACCAAACCAGCGTGCCGCCATGGCAAGGCCGCGTAACCATTCGTCAGCGCTGTAGGCCATCCAGACTCCCATCAAACCCAGTTTGAAATGTACGCCCAGCAACCACGACCCGCCGGCCATCACAAACAACATGGAGGCCGCGCCCGCAGCCACCGGAAAACGCGCATCACCGGTGGCACGCAGGGCATTGATGATCACGATATTGCAGGTACGACCTGGCTCCAGCAGCACGGTAATCCACAACAGGGTGGTGGCACTGGCAATGATCTGGGGATCGTGCGTGAACAGGGTCAAGGTCCAGGGCGCGGTCAGCGCCACCAGCAGGGCGATGCTGACAGCCACCAGCAAACCCCACAGCAGGCTCTTGCGCAAGAGGCGATGGGCCTCTTGCAAATGCCCTGCGCCAATCAGGTGACCGATCAGAATTTCACTGGCAAAGCCAAGCGAGACGCTGAACAGCACCACCACGTTCATCAGCTGAAAGGCATAAGTCTGTGTTGCCAGTGACTGCGAACCCAGACCCGCCACCACGGTCACCGACACCAGCATGGCAAGCCGGTAGGCCACGTTCTCGGCCGCTCCCGGCAGCCCAATCTGTAACACGGGGCGCAACAGCGAGCCTTGCAGTCGCCACCAATCTCCAGGCGCCGGGACGATTTGCAAGCGCCAGCGCCACAGGCCCAGATGAACCAGCAGCCCGAACAGCCGACTCAACGCCATGGCCAACGCAAAGCCGACCAGCCCCAGGGCGGGCAAGGCACCCAAGCCGCGCATCAGCGGCAGACACAACAACAGGTGAACGCCGTGCATGGCCAGGATATTGAACATGGCGTCGCGCGTGCGCAGGTGGGCGCGCATGACGGCCGCCATGCTGGCGTTGAAAGCGTCCAGCAGCAACGCCAAAGCCAGCACCTGCAGATAGGGTCGGCCCAGCGCAAGAACCGCTGGCGGCGCATTGAGCAGGTCCAGCAAAGCGCCAGCGCCGGCAAATACCAGCAGCGCGGTGGCCAGCCCCAGCCAGTTGCTGGCACCCAGCGCTGCCTTGGCTGTGGCCTGTGCAGCCAGGCGTTTGCCCGCACCCAGATTCTGCGTGATGACAACACTCACACCCATGCCGATGACGCGAAACAACAGGAAAAACACTGCCTGCAGCTGATTGGCCAGCGCGAAGGCGGCCGCGCTGGTGTCGGACTCGCGTGAGGCCAGCCAGAGCCCCAGCATGCCGACCGCAAAACCCAGCACCATCTCGGCCAGCATCGGCCAGGCCAGCGCGAGCAAACGCGGTCGCGTCTGGAGGGGGCTCATGCGTTGCTGGACAAGCCCAAAAGTGCAAAAGGAGCGCGCCCACTGGCCGCGCTGATCAGGCCCAGCACTCGACCCGGTTCGCTGCCCACCATGCTCCAGTCGAAACGCCAGACCCAATTGCTGCCGCCCAGTGTGCCCGGCAGGTTCATGCGATGCTCACTGCCCAGACCGAGCACGTCCTGCATAGGAAAAATGGCCATGGAGGCGACCGAGTTGCAGGCAGCCCGGATCATGCCCCAATGAATGTCATGCGCACCAGCAGCCAGGTAAGCACCGGCATATTCACGTTCTCTTTGCGGTGCCTGGTCCCACCAGCCACGCGCTGTTTCGTTGTCATGGGTGCCGGGGTAGACAACGCACGCCGTGCCATAGTTGTGCGGCAGGAACTCATGCGTCGCGTCGCCGCCAAAAGCGAATTGCAGGATCTTCATGCCGGGAAAACCAAAGTGGTCGCGCAATTCGATCACATCGGGCGTGATCAGTCCCAGATCTTCGGCAATGATGGGCACCTTTCCAAGTGCGCGCTCGATTGCTTCAAACAAAGCCTTGCCTGGTGCTGGCACCCAGCGCCCTTCGATGGCCGTGGGGCAAGTCGCCGGAATTTCCCAATAGCCGGCGAAGCCGCGGAAATGGTCAATGCGAAAGGCATCTACCTGTTGCAAGGCACGGTGCACGCGCGCCGTCCACCAGGCGAAATCCTCCCCGGCCATGCGCTCCCAATCGTACAAAGGGTTGCCCCAGCGCTGACCGAGCGGACCCAGATCATCCGGCGGCACGCCAGCCACCACGCTGGGCTGATACTCTGCATCAAGCTGATAGAGATCGGGGCGCGCCCAGCAATCGGCACTGTGATGAGCAATGAAAATGGGCAAGTCGCCCATGATGGCCACAGCACGCGAATTCGCATAGGACTTGAGCGCATGGAGCTGGCTGTCAAAACACCATTGCACAAACTTCCAGAAATCAATTTCTGCCGCAGCGCTTTCACGCGCCTTGCGCAGCGCGGCAGGCTCACGCTGGCACAAGTCCGCCTCCCACTCCCACCAGGGTTGGCCTGCGTGCGCCGTTTCCAGCGCCATGAACAGCGCGTAATCTTCCAGCCAGTGGGCTTGCCCGGCACACCAGGCAACCATGTCTGCGTGCTCGGCTCGATCTGCCTTGCGCGCAAAGCCTGCCGCCGCCAGGCGCAGCTGAGCCAGACGCCAGGGAACAACACGCGCAAAGTCAACTCGCCTGCTGTCAAAACCCTCTTGCGGCAGCTCGGGTTGAGTCAGCCAGCCGGCCGCTACCAGTGGCTCCAGTGCCACCATCAAAGGGCTCCCCGCAAACGCCGAAACACTTTGATAAGGGGAGTCGCCCGGTCCTATGGGCGTCGTGGGCAGCAGTTGCCAGATGCCTTGGCCAGCCGCCGCCAGCCAGTCAACGAAGCGGAAGGCGTCGGGCCCGAAATCACCGATGCCGTGCGGCCCCGGCAGGGAGGTAATGTGCAGCAGCACTCCGGCGCTGCGCTGTTGAAGGTCGATCATGCGTGGCTTCAGATAATGAAGTCAGATGGTACTGCGTCGCAGCACCAGGACCGCGTGCGCCGGCACCAACAGACCGTTTTGAACCAGCAAGGCTGGCGACAGTTCTGCGCTGCTGTCGAGCAGCAGTTGCCAATGTCCGCTGAACGTGAAGGCAGTGTGGTTCGACTCCGGATTGAACAGCAGCAGGACGGGATCACTCTCACAGGAAAAAGCAGCGCTGCTTGCGTCGTGCCAATCTTGAGTCTGGATTTCCTGACCGGACGGCATTCGCCAGATGCGCTGGACGACACCCGGCCCGTGCGGGATCGGAGTCGTCCACTGGTTGCTGCGCAAAGCTGGCTCGGAGCGGCGCAGCGCCAGCAAGGTCGAAACAAAGTCGCACAGATCATGGTCGGCTTGCGACCAGTCGAGCCAACCCAGCGCGTTGTCCTGGCAATAGGCGTTGTTATTGCCCTGCTGGGTTTTTCCGATTTCATCGCCGGCACACAGCATTGGTGTGCCCTGCGCCAGCAGCAGCGAGGCCAGCATGGCGCGCTTGACGCGTTGACGCTTGCAGTTGATGGTGGCGTCCCCGGTCTCACCCTCGACACCAAAATTGGCGCTCAACTCGCTGTCACGCCCGTCCCGATTGTCTTCGCCATTGGCCTGATTGTGTTTGTGACTGTAGCTCACCACATCATGCAGGGTAAAGCCATCATGTACGGCAAGAAAATTGACGCTGGCGCTGGGGCGGCGCTGCCCGTGCTGAAACAGGTCACTCGAAGCCGTCATGCGCCGGGCAAATTCGGCGCGGTCGACCCCGCGCCGCAGCCAATAGCCGCGCACCGCATCACGGAACTTGTCGTTCCAGTCCAGAAAACGCCCTGGAAAGCGTCCGACCTGATAGCCGTTGGGGCCGCTGTCCCAGGGCTCCGCAATCAGATGGACCTGCGCCAGTATCGGGTCTTGCTGCAACGCTGCAAGAAATGGGGCGCAGGGGTCAAAGCCCTGTTCGGTGCGCCCCAGCACCGGTGCCAGATCAAAGCGAAAGCCATCAACCCCCATCTGCAGCACCCAGTAACGCAGCGAGTCCAGCACAAACTGGCTCACTTTGGGATGCGCCACATTCAGGGTATTGCCGCAGGCGCTGAAGTTTTCATAGCGGCTGCGATCAGCCGGATCGAGCCGGTACCAACTGGCGTTGTCGAGACCGCGAAAGCTCAGCGTCGGCCCCCGCTCGTCGCCTTCAGGCGTGTGGTTGTAGACGACGTCCAGCACCACTTCCAGACCCTGTGCATGCAGGGCGTGGACCATCTGGCGGAATTCCACCGTGACCGCTGCTGGGTCATCAGGCTGCGTTGCCAGACGTGGGTCCGGACAACAAAAACCCAAGGTGTTGTAGCCCCAGTAATTGCATAGTCCGCGCTGCGTCAGGAACGGCTCGTCAAGGCCATACTGCACCGGCAGCAGCGACAGCGTCGTGACACCCAGCGACTTGAAATGCGCCACGGCAACCGGATGCGCCAGGCCCGCATAAGTGCCCTGCAGCGCCGCAGGAATGCCGGGAAGCGTCTTGCTGAAACCCTTCACGTGAACTTCATAGAGCACCAGATCGGCCGCCGCGTGACGCGGTGCATTCAGATAGCCTGGCGCGACACCGAGCGGCGCGGCACCTCTGGCCTTGAGCGCAGATGCGGTGTTCTCCTGCGAGTCGCCTCGGTAGCGACCAACGATCTCACGGGCGTTCGGATCCAGCAGCAGGTGCCTGGCATTGAAGCGCTGGCCATGCTGCGGATCGTCAACGCCGTGCGCGCGAAATCCATAAATCAATCCGGGGCCGGCGCCGGCAAGAAAGCCGTGAAAAACACCATCGTGCGGACCCGCCAGCTCGCAGCGCTGCAATTCGCTTTCGCCATCCACGTCAAACAGGCAAAGCTCAATACCTTGGGCGTGCAGTGAAAAGACGGCAAAGTTGACACCGCCGTCGCGCACCTCGACGCCCATCGGTTCATGACGACCTTCTGACAAAACCAGCATGTGGATGAGAGAGTTCAGGATTGAGGAAGAGTGGGTTTGATAATTGTAGTTAAATTACATTTTGAAAATCATAAATCCGATATTTCCAACAAATTTGGAGGTCTGTAGGTCTTGAGTCTGTCGATATAGTCCGTTGTATAACTACATTTATCCAAGGTATACTCAAATCGATGCAGCGCCCATCGCCGGGATCGGCGCGTCGGGCGGGTTCTGCGCGCGAGCGCTGAGGTATTCCATGGCGGGTGTAAAACTATCGAGTGTCAGCAAGTCCTTTGGCGACAACCTCATCCTGCAGCACATTGACCTTGAAATTCATGATGGCGAGTTCATGGTCTTTGTCGGTCCTTCGGGCTGCGGCAAATCCACACTGTTACGCATCATCGCCGGATTGGAGGACGTCACCCAGGGCGAGCTGAGCATCGGCGGCATACGCGTCAACGAAATCGCCCCGGCCGAGCGTGGCATTGCCATGGTATTTCAGTCCTATGCGCTGTATCCGCACATGAACCTGTACGACAACATGGCGTTCGGGCTCAAGCTTGCCAAACTTCCCAAAGACGAGATCGACCGCGCCGTTCACCAGGCCGCCACGATTCTCAATATCGACCATCTGCTGATGCGCAAACCAAAAGACCTGTCAGGTGGCCAGCGCCAGCGCGTGGCCATTGGTCGCGCCATTGTGCGCAAGCCGGAGGTGTTCCTGTTTGACGAGCCGCTGTCCAATCTGGACACCGCGCTGCGCGTGCGCATGCGCTACGAACTCGCCAAGCTGCACGAAGAGTTCAAGACCACCATGGTTTACGTGACGCACGACCAGGTCGAGGCCATGACGCTGGCCGACCGCATCGTGGTGCTGTCGGCTGGTCGGATCGAGCAGGTCGGCTCACCATTGGATCTGTACGAGCACCCCGACAACCTGTTTGTGGCGCGCTTTATCGGCTCGCCGGGGATGAATCTGATCGAAGGCGAAATCGTGGCTGCCAGCGCCGAAACTGCCAGCGTTCGACTCAAGGGTGGCGAACGGATCGAATGTCGGGTCGATGCCTCAAGCGCGCGCGCCGGTGACGCCGTGACGCTGGGTGTGCGACCGGAAGATTTTCGGGTTGGGGAAGCCGTCAATGCGCTGCGCACCGAGGTCACTTTTGTCGAATCGCTGGGCAGCATCACTTACGCTTATTGCAGCAACCCCGCCAGCGCAGAGGTACTTACTGCCGCTGTGGAGCGCCAGCGACCCGTGCGCAGTGGTGAAGCGCTGGCACTGGGTATCCCGAGCACCTCAGCCTACCTGTTCAATGCCCAGGGCAAGGCTTTTCGCCGTCAGAGTGGTCCGGAGCAAAGCCGTGCCGCCTGAACGCACAAACCGGCAGCCACGCATCCTGAGCGTCGCTGCCATGACGCTGGCCCTGCTGCTGGCGGGCAACGCGCAGGGGGCAGCGCCTTTGCGCCTGCTGGTCTGGATCAACGGCGACAAGGGCTACAACGGACTGCAAAAGGTTGGCGACCAATTCACCCAGCACAGCGGCGTGCAGGTGGTGGTACAACACCCCGAAGGGGCGCCCGACAAATTCAGCGCGGCAGCGGCGGCCGGCAAGGGCCCGGACATCATGTGCTGGGCGCATGACCGCGTCGGTGAGTGGGCCAAGTCCGGACTGGTGGTGCCGGTACGACCAGCCAAGCAGATTCGCGAACAAATTGACGAGAGCGCCTGGCGCGCCTTTACCTACCACGGTCAGGTCTGGGGCTATCCACTGGCGATCGAAGCGATCGGCCTGATCTACAACAAGGCGCTGGTGAGCACGCCGCCCGTCAGCTTTGACGAGGTGATCGAAATGGACCGCAAGCTCGCAACCCAGGGCAAGCACGCCATTCTCTGGGCTTATAACAACTCCTTCTTCAGCTGGCCGCTGCTCGCCGGCCCGGGCGGTTTTGTCTTCGAGCGCAACAGCCAAGGCGAGCTCGATCCGAAAAAGGTCGGCGTCAACAACGTCGGCGCGTACCAGGGCGCCCAGATGCTGGAGCGCCTGATCCGCGACGGTCACATGCCCAGAGGCGCGCGCTATGCCGAGATGGAAGGCGCCTTCGCGCGCGGCCAGGTCGCCATGATGATCAACGGCCCCTGGGCCTGGGACAATGTGCGCAAGGTCGGTATCAACTTCGGTGTGGCGCCGATTCCCGGCATCGCGGGCAAGCCCGCCAAGCCCTTTGTTGGTGTGCTCGGATGCATGATCACGGCGCCGAGCAAAGTCAAGGACGTGGCGCGCGAGTTCATCGAGCATCACTTGCTCAAGCTCGACAGCCTGAAGACGATAGGTGCCGACGTACCGCTGGGAACGCCTGCCAACAAAGCGTATTACGCAGAACTCAGCAGCGATCCGAACATCGTCGCCACCATGGCCAACGCCAGAGCGGGCGAGCCCATTCCCAACATACCGGAAATGGGCCGCTTCTTCCCGGCCATCGACGCGGCTCTGGAGGCCATCACGAACGGTCGCCAATCGGCGCGCGATGCGCTCGACGGTGCGGCAGCTCGCATGCTGGCCCAATGACATGAATTCAATCGTTCGATACCCCAGCACCCTGGTCCGCGGCCTGTCGCGGCTGGTGCTTGCCGCGCTCACACTGTGCCTGCTCTGGCTGAGCTACAGCCTGTGGTGGTCCGGGCAGGCCTTGACGGCTGTTGGAGCCTTGACTCTGGGCGGCTCCGCCCTGCTGGTTTACAGTCGCGCGCAGTCGGTGGCCTGGAAGTACCTGTTCCCGGGTGTGGCCGCCATGCTGTTGTTTGTCGCCTTTCCGCTCCTCTACACGGTGCAGATCGGCTTCACCAATTATTCGTCCAGCCATCTGCTGGATTTGGAGCATGCGCGCGCCTATCTGCTGGAACAGTCGGTGGTGGATCAGGAACGGAGCCGGCCTTTCACACTTCATCTCGATGGGGACAGACTGCGTCTGAAGCTCGGCGCCCAGGACGGCACGAGCGATGCAGCGCTGGTGTCTCCCGCATTGGACCTGAGCCGCAGCCCGACAAGCGAGCCGGTACCCATGCAAGTGCTGGGTACGAGCATGCTGCAAGCGCCTTTGAACCTGCGCGAGTTGTTGCAGTATCGCGATGCACTGAGCGCACTGCAACTGCGCCTACCCGACGGCCAGTTGCTGAGCTACGCGGGTTTGCGCGAATTCGGACCGGTTGAACCTTTGTGGCACGCCAATGCCGATGGCTCGCTGACCCAGGTGGCCAGTACCGGCATCTTCCGGCCCAACCCGCGCAGCGGTTTCTTCGAGACCGAAGCGGGTGAGCGCATGCAACCGGGCTTCAAAGTCAACATAGGATTCGCCAACTACCGCCGCATGCTGCTGGATGCCGACTTCCGTGCTCCCTTTGTCAGCATCTTTGTCTGGACCGTCCTGTTTGCCGGCCTGACCGTGCTGTTTTCAACGGCACTCGGCATGACCCTGGCCGTGCTGCTGGAGTGGCCAGCGCTGAAGTACCGCACGATTTACCGCACGCTGCTGTTCCTGCCCTATGCGGTACCGGGCTTTATTTCCATTCTTGTCTTCAAGGGTTTGTTCAATCAGAATTTTGGTGAGATCAACGCCATTTTGAACACCTTGTTCAGTGTGCGGCCCGCCTGGTTTGCCGACCCGCTGCTGGCCAAGTTCATGATCCTGATCGTCAACACCTGGTTGGGCTATCCCTACATCATGATTCTGTGCAGCGGGCTCATCAAGTCGATCCCCGGCGATCTGTATGAGGCCTCGGCCATCGCCGGCGCCACGCCGTTGACCAACTTTTTCAAGATCACGGTGCCACTGATTGTGCGACCGCTGACACCGCTGCTGATCAGCGCCTTTGCCTTCAACTTCAACAATTTCGTGCTGATCTCCCTGCTCACCGACGGCCGACCCGATTACCTCAACACCAAGCTGCCAGCCGGCACCACCGACATCCTGGTGAGTTACACCTACCGCATTGCCTTCACCGACAGCGGGCAGAATTTCGGTCTGGCCGCTGCCATCTCGACCCTGATCTTCGTGATGGTCGCCGTGATGGCGCTGCTGCAACTCAAAATCACTCGGCAGGCCGAGCAGAAAAGGTAGTTCCCCATGGCCATGGTCACCGGAAAGAAACAACGCTGGCGCGTCTTCGCAGCACACCTGGCCCTTTGGGCGCTGCTGGCACTGACGCTGTTCCCGCTGCTGGCGGTGCTCAGCATTTCGTTACGCCCCGGCAATTACGCCACCGGTTCCCTGATTCCGGGCAGCATCAGTCTGGAGCACTGGCAACTGGCGCTGGGCATGGCTTACACCGCCAGCGATGGCAGCGTCACACAGCCGCCCTTCCCGGTGCTGCTATGGTTGTGGAATTCGATCAAGGTCGCCACGATCTCGGCAACGCTCATCGTGGCCATCTCGACCACCGCAGCCTATGCCTTTGCCCGATTGAAATTCGCCAGCAAGGCACTCATACTCAACAGCATGATGCTGCTGCAGATGTTCCCGGTGGCGGTGGCGCTCGTAGCCATCTACGCCATCTTCGACGGTATCGGAGCCAAATTGCCCTGGCTCGGCATCGAGACGCACGCCGGCCTGATCGTGGCCTACCTGGGCGGCGTTGCCATGCATATCTGGACCATCAAGGGTTACTTTGAAACCATTCCGGCCGAGATCGAGGAATGCGCCAAGGTGGACGGCGCCACACACTGGCAGGCGTTTCGCCTGGTGCTGCTGCCCATGGCCGTACCGATCCTGATGGTAGTGTTCGTTCTGGCTTTCATTGGCACCATCATCGAATACCCGGTAGCGTCGATCCTGCTGCGTGAGGAGCCCAATCTGACGCTGGCGGTCGGCTCCAAATACTACCTCTATGAGCAGAAGTATTTGTGGGGCGATTTCGCTGCGGCCGCCGTGCTGTCGGGGTTGCCCATCACACTGGTCTTCCTGGCGGCGCAGCGCTGGATTGTGTCGGGCCTGACCGCCGGAGGGGTCAAGGGATGAAGCGCCTGTGGACAACCGTCATGGCCCTGTGCTGCGCCCTGGCGAGCCAGGCGCAGCAGGACTTTGCAACAGCCGCTGGCACGCCGCTTGGCAATCCGTACGACCAGGCATTGTCCGGCGTGTATGAGGCGCGCGAAAAGGACTGGCGCAACGGCGCCATCGTTTACCAGGTATTGGTCGACCGATTCGCGCCAGCGGCCGACCTGGGTGCCAAGAAGCATCTTTATCCTGCGCCCAAGGTGCTGCGGCGCTGGGATGAGACACCGCAGCGCGGCACCTTTATCGAGAGTGAAAAGCTGTGGAGCCACGAGATCGAGTTCTGGGGCGGAGACCTGGCCAGTCTTGCTACCAGGCTTGACTACGTTGCGTCCCTGGGCGCGGATGTGCTTTACCTCAATCCTGTGCACCTGGCCTACACCAACCACAAGTACGACGCCCTTGACTACCAGAAAGTGTCACCCGAGTTCGGCACGCGCGACGACATCAGGGCGTTGGCGAAAAGCCTGCATGGACGCGGCATGAAGCTGGTGCTGGACGGCGTGTTCAACCACATGGGCCGATACGCGACTATCTTCAGGGACGCCGAAGCCAACCCGAAGAGCCCCTGGCGCGATTGGTTCGTCTTCGGCCCCCAATATGACGCTGGCGTGCGACTCTGGTGGCGCGTTCCCAGCCTGCCCGAGCTCAACCTGGAAAACCCAAAGGTACGCCAGTATGTCTATGGTGCACCCGACTCCGTAGTGCGGAGTTACCTGCGCGACGGCGTCGACGGCTGGCGTCTGGACGTGGCGGTGGACATCGGCTTTCAATGGCTCGACGAATTGACCCGTGCCGCACACGCTGAAAAGCCGGGCTCACTGGTCGTGGGAGAGATCGCCAATTACCCGAAGGAATGGATGCCATCGGTCGATGGTGTGATGAACTTCACCTTGCGCGAGATCATTCTGGGCACTGCCAGCGCGCAGATCGAGCCGGCACACGCTGCGCACATGATAGACCGCATGATGGCCGAGGCGGGCGCCGGACAACTGCTCAAGAGCTGGCTGATGCTCGACAACCACGATACGGCGCGCCTGGCTACCGTGTTGCCCGATGAGCGCCAGCGCCGCCTGGCGCAAGTACTGCAGTTCACGCTGCCCGGTGCACCCAACATCTTCTATGGCAGCGAAGTCGGCATGACGGGCGATGGCGATCCCGAGATGCGTGCACCCATGCGCTGGGACCAGGTACGAGAGGACAACGCCACACTGGCCTGGACGAAGAAGCTGGTGCAGTTGCGCAAGCAGCACCGTGCCTTGCGGGTGGGCGACTATCGGCCTGTCACCACGCAGCGCCTGCTCGCCTTCGAGCGCCACACCGACCGTGCGCGCGACACCGTGGTCGTCATCACCAACCCTGGCAACATCGAGGTCAGCGAACAGCTTCTCGTTGGCAACTCCAAGCTGATGAACAACTGGGACATGGTCGACGCACTGGATGGCAAGACGCGGGTGAAGATCATGGCTTCGATGCTCAAGGTCACGGTGCCGGCACACGGTGTGCTGGTGTTAAGCCCCGAGCTCAGTCCCGGTGGCGGCTACAGTGCCTACAAACGGGTTCAATAAGATCCACCGGGTACCGCGCGTCCGCCTGCGCGATGTCCTGTGCCTGTGCAGCACCTTGGCGCTGTCCCTGCTGGCAACAAGCAGCCAGGCTCAAGTCGCACCGGCATCCACCAGTTGCCACGCGGCTCCGCTAGCGGGTCGCACGCTCTACCTGCGAGGCAGCTTCAACAGCTGGAATGCGACTGACAGCCAGAAGTTCAGCTGGGCCTGCAACCGGTACCAATTGGTGACCCGGATCCGTGGTCCACACAAATACAAGATCGCCGACGAGGCATGGTCCGCAGATGCCGACTTTGGCCGTGGCAATGCCTTGGGACAACTGGCGCTCAAGGGCACTGAATTGCAGCAATTTTTTACTGGCGTACATCGCTTCACCCTGACCATGAACACTAGCAAGAACGAACCCACGCTGCATCTGGAGAGCTGCCCGGCTGACGCGCCGCTGGGCCAGACCACCCTGTTCCTGCGCGGCAGCATGAACAACTGGGCAGCACTTGACGATTACGCATTCAAGTACAGCTGCGATGCCTACTACCTCAATGTCAATCTGCCGACGCGGCACGAGTTCAAGATCGCAGACGCCGCCTGGCAGGAGGCCTCCAGTTTCGGCAGCAGCGCCAGCGCCGACCTGATCGCGGGCGGCACCGGCAACCTGTCTCACAGCTTCAACGGTGACCACACGATGCGACTGGCTTTCCCGGGCGGCAGGCCGCAGCTCGACATTGGTGCCAAGACTTTTGCCGACCCCACAGCGCGTTCCGTCACCGACCCGACGGCCTTGAGCCTGCGTTTTGATTCGCGTGCTCTGGCTGACAAGTCCCCGTTTGGCGCCGTGCCGGTTGACAGCACAATGCAATTCCACGTCAGCGCACTGCCGGGCATCCAGAAGCTCACCCTGGTGATAGAGAAGCGTCGCATGGAGGGCAACCAGGAAAGGCTGGACTACACCGAGGTGGCGCGCCTTGCCATGACACGCAGCCCGCACGGCCATCAGGAACGCTGGAGCACCAGCTACCGATTCACCGATGTCAGCGTTTACGGCTACTGGTTTGAGGCCGAGATCGGCGGTCAAGTTTTTGTTTACCAGAACAACGCCGACGCGGTCTTCTGGACCAGGGAAAAGGGTTCCGGTGGCCTTGGAGAAGTTGCTGACAAACCGACGGCTGCCGGAATCATCCGGCGCTTCCGTCAAACCGTTTATGCCCGTGATTTCAAGGTGCCTGACTGGGCAAGCGACATCGTCTACTACTACATCTTTCCTGATCGTTTCCGCAACGGCGAGCCGCGCAACGACCCGCGGCCCGGCGTCGCCAGGTACCACAACGGTACGGTTGAACTGCATCGAAACTGGCTTGACAAGCCGTGGAGACCGGGTAGCGGCGATGGCTCGGACGCCATTTACAACAACGACTTTTTCGGCGGCGATCTACAGGGCATCATCGACAAGCTCGACTACATCCAGGACCTCGGTGCCAACACGATTTACATGACGCCGATCTTCAGGGCCGCCAGCAACCACAAATACGACACGGCCGACTACAAGAACATCGACCCCGGCTTTGGCAGCAACGAGGATCTGGTCCGGCTCACCGGTGAGGCGGCCAAACGCGGCATGCGCGTGATACTCGACACCAGTCTGAACCATAGCGGCAGCGACTCCATCTACTTTGACCGCTTTGGCAATCACAAGTCAGCCGGAGCCTTTGCAGGCGGCAGGATTCGCGCCGATTCGCCCTATGCGAGCTGGTACACGTTCGACGCGAAACAGTCCAACCCCGACAAGCAGTACAAGGGCTGGGTCGGCGTCACCGATCTGCCCGAACTGAACAAGGCTGCACCGTCGTTCCGTCAATACGCTTACGGCGCTGCCGACTCCGTGATGAAGCTCTGGCTGGACCGCGGCGCATCAGGCTGGCGCATGGACGTGGCGCCCTGGGTACCGGACGACTTCTGGCGCGAGTGGCGCAGCGCCATCAAACAGCATCGCCCGGACGCGCTGACGGTAGCCGAAACCTGGTTCGATGCCTCCAAGTATTTTCTGGGCGACATGTTTGATTCGACCATGAACTACATCTTTCGCAACACCGTGCTGGAATATGCGGCAGGCGGCAAGGCCACCGAGCTGTATCGCAACATGGAACTGATGCGCGAGGCCTATCCGCCGCAGTCTTTTTATGCGCTGATGAATTTGCTGTCCACGCACGACCAGGCGCGCAGCCTGCACTTTCTGGGTTGGCAAAGCGACAAGGATGACCCGGCGGTCATTGCGCGTGCCAAACAGCGCTTCAAACTGGCACTGTTCTTCCAGATGACATTCCCTGGTGCACCCGCCGTGTACTACGGCGACGAAGTCGGTGTCACCGGCGGTGATGATCCCTACAATCGCGCGCCCTACCCCTGGGCGGACCAGGGGGGCCAACCCGATACCGATTTACTGGCCGAAGTCAAACGCCTGATCAAGCTGCGCAAGGACAAGCCGGTGCTGCGTCGGGGTTCCATTGAAGCACCTCTGCTGCTCGACGACCACGTGATTGTGCTGGGTCGCAAACTGGGCGAGCAGATGGCGATCAGTGCCAGCAACAATTCAGAGGCAGCGCAGAAGGTGACGATAACCCTGCCCGAAGGATTTCACTCGGTCGCATTCACCGATGCCCTGACCGGCGCCAGCTACACCGCAGCCCGAGGTCAGCTCAGCTTCACCGTGCCGCCACTCTTTGGCACGCTGCTGCTGGCTCACTGAGTGCGGCAGCGCTCCTCCCGGTTGCCATAGACACGCTCAAAAATGGGGGTGGCCATCAAGGTCGTAACGATGGCCATCAACACCAGAATGGCGAACAGGGCGGGCTCGATGATGCCGCGTTGCAAGCCAATATTGAGAATGATCAGTTCCATCAAGCCGCGTGCATTCATCAGCGTGCCAATGGCCATCGCTTCTCTGTGGTTCTCACCATGCCAGCGCGCAGCCAGATAGCAGGCCACGCCCTTGCCGATGATGGCAGCCAGCAGCACCAGAGCCGCAATCAGCCACAGGTACGGTGTATTGACCAGGCCGATTTTGGTATTCAGCCCGGAGTAGACAAAGAACACCGGTAGCAAAAAGGCTGTCGTCAAGGGGTAAATGATCCGGTGCAACTCCTGCGCAAATTTTCCCCGTGGCATGGCGATGCCCATGACAAAGGCGCCAAATACCGCGTAGATCTGAATGAAGTCGGTAAACCATGCGCCCAGCATCGTCAGCATCAATACCAGGCCAAGAATTCCAGGGCTCATTTCACCGCTGGCTTCAACCATACGCCCCAATGGCTGCAGAAGTCGCTTGATCAGGACCAAGGTGATGATCGCAAACAGAAGCCCGCCACCGATTGCATAAACAGCAATATTCATATTGCTCTGAAAACTGGCCAGCACCA
>CAZZLB010000021.1:0-17688 GCA_964654655.1 uncultured Rhodoferax sp.
GAATGGAAGAAGATTTACGCGGATCTGCGCGCATTCCAGCGTGATCAGGTCGCGTGGTTCCGTTTTGCCGAGAGCCGTTTCGATTCCTTTATGGCGATGCAAAAGCTGTAATCAGCCAGCGCTTTGTGCCCGGAAAGGCCTCGCTTTGCGGGGCCTTTTTTTTGAACAACAATAGCGCTCTGGAGGAATCTGGTTTGAACGATGTCTTGCTGTGGCTGATGGCGTTGCTGGTCGTGCTCAATGGAGTACTGCTTTGGTGGCTGGTCCTGCGGCGACCTGATGCTGAACTGGCACTGGCGGATGAGCAGCGTGCCAGTGAGCGGCTGGAGCGACTGGAACGGGAATTGCGCAGAGAAATCGGTGAATCGGCACGCGTGGGCCGACAGGAGTTGACGCAAAACCTGGCGACCTTTCAGCAGACGCTCGTGCAGCAGGGGGCCGAAGGAGCACGTACACAAAATGTCCAGCTTGATGCTTTCGGAAAGCAACTCGGTCTGTTACAGAAATCCCTTTCGGACACCTTGACCTTGCAGTTGCAGTCCTTGAGCGAGTCCAATGCCCGGCGCATGAGCGAAGTGCGGCAAACGCTGGAGGCTCAAATGGCGCAATTGCTGGCGAGCAACGCTGGCAAGCTTGACGAGATGCGCGCTACCGTCGACGAGAAGTTGCAGACCACGCTGCAGGCTCGACTGGGTGAGAGCTTCAAGCAGGTGGCCGACCGTCTGGAGCAGGTACATAAGGGACTGGGCGAAATGCAGACCCTGGCGCAGGGCGTTGGTGATCTGAAGCACCTGCTGACCAATGTGAAGTCCCGCGGCATTTTTGGCGAAGCGCAGTTGGCTTCCCTGCTTGAACAGGTGTTGGTGGCTGACCAGTACGCGGCCCAGGTTGCGACCCGCCCCGGCAGCAAGAACGTGGTGGATTTCGCCATCAAGCTGCCCGGCAAGTCCGAGCATGGGGAGCCGCTGTGGCTGCCCATCGACGCGAAATTTCCGAATGAAGATTACGAACGGCTGCTGCAGGCCCAGGCCAGCGCCGATGTAGCGGGTGTCGAGGCGGCCGGCAAGGCGCTGGAGTTGCGGATCCGGTTGGAGGCGCGTTCGATCGCCGACAAGTACGTGGAGCCGCCTTACACCACTGACTTTGCAATCCTGTTCTTGCCGACGGAAGGACTCTATGCGGAAGTGTTGCGGCGCCCCGGATTGATGCAGGCGCTGCAGCGGGAACATCGCATAACCCTGGCCGGACCGACGACGTTGCTGGCCATGCTGAGCTCACTGCAGATGGGATTTCGCACCTTGGCGCTGGAAAAGCGGTCCAGCGAGGTCTGGCAGGTGCTGGGCGCGGTGAAGACCGAGTTTGGCAAGTTTGGCGATGTGCTGGCGAAATTGAAGTCGCAGACACAGACCGTACTCAAGACGCTCGACAGTGCAGAGACGCGCAGTAGAGCCATGGGACGTGCACTCAAGAAAGTGGAGTCCTTGCCAGAGACCCAGGTGCAGGTGCTGATTCCTGTGGACAATGACTTCGACGCTGGGGTGGACCCGGAGCAGGTGTGAGCCTCACGACGGGTGATTCAGCGGCCCCCGGTTTCGCGCTGGCGCGCCTGATTGAAGGCCATATCTGCCTGCATGCCTGTATGGCCGGCATGCGCATGGCTGCGCCCTTGCTGTTTGGAACGGCCGGTGCCATGGTCGGTGTGCAGGTCGTTTTCTGGTGTGTCGGTCTGGCTGTTGGCAGCGGTGCCTGGCCAGCCTGGTGCTTACGACCAGCGAAGATGCCCGAAGGCAGCCCGTCTGCCGGACCGCCATCAGGGTAATCGTTCTCGTGAAACTTAGCGCTTGAATGGGCCGCGCGAGCCACCCGGTCCACGCGAACCGTTGCCGCCGCCGAAGCCACCCGACCCGCCGCCAGGGCGGCCACCGGACCCGGAATAGCCACTTCCGTTTCGATTGCCTGCGCCAAAGCCGCCACCGCGGCGGGCCCCGCGTTCGGCCATCATGTCGACACTGGTTCGCATCGGGTCTGGTTGACTCTGAGTGGAGCGGGAAGGGGACTGATTGCCAGCCGGGTTATGGCTGCGTTGGGGAGTGTGGCGTTGCCCACCCGTGTTGCTGCCTGCGTTTCGTCTATTGCCACCGCCACCGCCTCGTTCCCCCTGTGCTGATTTTCCGTCCCGCACTCTTTGCATCATCTCGGTGCGCGCTGCTCTGGCAGCAGCTTGCATGACCTCACGGCTTGGTGGCTTTCCGGCGCCGCCCCAAATGGTTTGGCGACCCATTGCAATCGGCTCCGCTCTTTCGCCGGGTTCCGGCATGAAGCCATCGACGATTTCCACCGGAATGTTTTGTTTGGTAAATCGCTCGATTGCTTGCATGAAACCTTCTTCGTCCAGGCACACAAGGTTGACGGCCTGGCCATCTGCACCGGCACGGCCAGTGCGACCAATACGGTGGACATAGTCTTCGCTGACGTTGGGTATTTCGTAGTTGACCACGTGCGGCAGGTCATCGATGTCGATGCCACGAGCTGCGATGTCAGTTGCCACGAGTGCACGAATCTCGCCACTCTTGAAGCCGGCCAGTGCCTGGGTGCGCGCCGCCTGGCTTTTGTTACCGTGCAAGGCCATCGCATTGATGCCGTTCTTGACCAGGAATTCAGCAACATTGTTGGCGCCGAATTTGGTTCGCGTGAAAACGAGAACCTGACTCCAGTTGTGCTGCTGGATGATGTGCGCCAGCAGCGCCTTCTTCTTGCCGCGACCGACAGGGTAAACGGTTTGCGTAATGCGTTGCACGGTGGTGTTGCCTGGCGTGACCTGAATGTGCAATGGGTTCTTCAGCAGCGTTGCCGCCAGATCCCGGATTTCGTCACTGAAAGTGGCCGAAAACAGCAGGCTTTGCTTGTCACGCGGTACCACCGCCAGCACTTTCTTGACGTCATGGATGAATCCCATGTCCAGCATGCGGTCGGCCTCATCAAGCACCAGAATCTGTACCTGAGTCAGGTCCAGCACGCCTTGTTGCAGGAGGTCCAGCAGTCGCCCAGGTGTCGCCACCAAGATATCGACACCTTTCTTGACACGACTGATCTGTGGGTTCATGCCGACACCGCCAAAAACGACAGTGGAAGTCAACTCCAGATATTTGCCGTAGGTTTGCACAGACTCTTCCACCTGTGCTGCAAGTTCGCGTGTGGGGGTCAGTACCAGTGCACGAATTCCGGTGCCACCGAACTTGTTCTTTGGCGCTCCATCCGTGCTGAGTTTGTGCAGCATGGGCAATACGAAAGCGGCGGTCTTGCCGGTTCCGGTTTGTGCGCCTCCGAGCAGGTCGTGGCCGGCCAGCACCGCGGGAATGGCCTGCGTCTGAATCGCCGTAGGGGTTTCGTAGCCTTGCTCGAGCACGGCCTTGACAATGGCCGGAGCCAGATTTAGTTCTTCAAAGTTCATAGTGTGGCGCCTATCCTGGGCGCTATGGCATCGGCCCGTCTCGACGCTGGCAGCGTCGAGTCAGTCAAAGGCAGATGGGATACAAAGGTGGAACAGCAGCGCGAGGCACTGTTCCCAGCAAGGTGCTGGTATTGCGGGCAACTGAAGCTCCGCAATGGGGTGCATTGTCGCATGGGACGCGAATTCGTGCATTTTGCGTACAGGGCACTTCAACTCCATTTTCTCTGCGCATGCCTCATAATTGCGCGCAGGGTTCCCGGTTTTCAAGTGATGGAGGATCCCGGCAAGCGGCTGCGAGGGATGGGGTATTCATGCGAAATGGTTCTGTATTCGACCGATGGATTCATCTGGCATCACCGAGAACCTGGTTGGGTATTTCTTTGTTGTCGCTGATGATGGCCCTTGGCTCAGCCTGGGTTCTGGCGTCGCGCGACGGGCGAAGTCCGATCGATGGCTTGTACTCGCTTTACGATGCCGTTGCGCGCTTTGTGCATGACACGATTCGTTTGACGTTCAAGACTGACAGGAAGCAGGTAGCCGTGTTTGTTGCGCCTGTGGGAATATTGAAGCAAAAGGCGACATTCAATTGGGTTCAAGGCTACCTGGACTACCGGCCCCGGTTTGAGGATTTGGCGGCAAAACCAACGGCTCCAGTTCGATTGCTTGACGCCGATTGGAAGCCTGTCTTCATTGATCAATCAAGGTAAAAGGGCGCTCAGGCATGAAGTTTGGTCTTATACAGCAGCCTGGTTTGAGTCGGAAGTATTGGCAAATTGTCTTGAGCGGTTTGCTTTGCCTGACCAACTGGATTCAATCGGCACATGCCGCTGCCGCAACAACGCTTGAGTCCGTCTATTTGTATTCGAGCCCCATAACCTCTGCATTTTTTAGCGCCAACGGGGCAAGCTATGACAGTTTGAAACAGCGCTGGCGCGAGTATTTTCGACCTTACGGCAAATCATTTCATGAGATTTCCCGGGCAAATTTGATCGCGGGACTTAAGCCGGGTGTGCTGGTCCTGGGTTCAGCAGCGCTGCTTGATGAGCAGGAAAGAAAGGCAATTACCGTTTTTGCGGATTCGGGGGGCAGTGTTCTGGTGACATGGGGCACCGGTGTGCGTGACAGTCGCGGGCAATGGACAGGGTATGGCTTCATCGAAGGATTGCTGCAAATGAGGGTGAACAGCAAGTTGGCGTCTGACGACAGTATGGAAAGGAACACGCGATTCTTGAACACCTTTGGGGATGGCCCTTTGACGTGGGCGGTGCCTGCGGGGCAGCGTATCTTCCTGGGTGAGGTGGCTGAAACACCGATTCGTGTCGAATCGGCCAATTTGGCGGCACGATATTTCAGTTGGGAGCGCTACCCAGCACCCAAAGACAGCAACGGTGCTGTTGCTTTTCTTGAAAAAGGCTTCTCGCGCCGAGTCTATTTTGGATTTTCGGAATCCAGTTGGGAATATGACGAGCGAATCGAGATACCCAGTCTGATTGACTCGGTCATGGCGTGGCTCAGGCACGAAACGAATGTCTACAAGGGCGCCTGGCCGAACGGCTATTCGTCGGCTCAGTTGGTCGAAATGGACGCCGAGGACAAGTATGCGAATGCGTTTGACTTTTCCCGTGATCTGATTTCAAACAACCTGCGCGGGACCTTTTATTCCTTGACCAGCATTGCGAGACAGCACCGGTCGGCCGTTGAGAAGTTGTCGGAAAAGCATGAAATTGGTTATCACGGAGAAGTTCATGTGGGCTTCAAGGGCAAGACTTTCGATGCCCAGGAGAAGCGCTTGAATGTGATGGTGACTGAAATGCGGGACACAGTCGGATCCCGGGGAATGCCGGCCGTAACGGGGTTTCGAGCGCCGACCGAGTCCTGGGATTCCAATACTGAAAAAATTCTTCGTAAATTGGGTGTTCGGCACAACGTGACTGGCCCATCAGCCTCGGAGGGAAGGTTGCCTTTTTTTTCGGAATCGGAACCCGGTCTGGGATCGGAGGATGTGATCGTTGGGTTGCCGCGTACGCAGATGGACGACTTGAACTATTTGGGTTTGCGGCTGAATGCTGCACGGGCTGAAGAACTGATCCTGATGGATCTGGATTATCTGCGGGAAGCGGGGGCCTTGGGGGTACTGTCGGTCCACTCACAAAATTATGAGCTTGGGGAATTGATGACCAAGATTACACCACCCTACCTGAAGAAGTTGCAGCAAAACCAGAACAATATCTGGACTGCTTCGGGTCGCGAAATAGCAGACTGGTGGCGGGTTCGTGATCGTGTGGTTTACCGGCCAGTCAAAGGCGGTGGCGCGAATCTGGTTTTCGATGTCCGCTCTCCCGGAAATGTGAAAGGCATCACTTTTTTTGTGACGCACGGCGCCACGGACATCCCGCTGAGGGCTATCAAGGCGATCGACGCTAGCCTGCCGATACCCGAGCTCAGACGGGTTGATGCCTACCGTTCGGTTCTGATTTTCCGGCAGGAATTGAAGTCCGGGCACTATGCCTACAGCCTGGAGTTCTAGCGCTCCGGCCTTATGGTCTGCGTGATAGCACATTTGACTTAACAAGAGTGCGTCAATCTGTAAGATTTGCCTCCAATTTTGAAGACATTGGAAACAAACTGTTAGCGCACTATTCAAAAAAAAATTCAACTGGGAGAATGACGCCAGCGATCGTGAACTTGTAATCGTGTGGAAGGCGTTGGATGAAAAGATTCGAGTTTCGCCGGATCGGCGTAGCGAGTGAACAAAGTGGTTCTCTCCCGAGTTTGCATGATTGCATCGAAGCGGTGTTGCCTTTGGCAGACATCCTGATGCGCGAAGTACTCAATGGACTTTCGGCATCATCGACCAGGAAGGTGTTCAGCCATACGTTTGCTGTTCCCGTTCCCTTGAGCAGGGCGATGACGGAGTTTTTGTGTTGTGACGCGTCCCTCGTGACAGAGATGTTTGCTGTGCAACTGAAACTTGGTGTCTACGGCAGTCACTCAAGAGATCTTGCGACCAGCGCTGCCGTGAGTGGCTTGGAACTGGAACTGTTAAGTAGCGAGGAGATCGATGTCAGCATCGAGTTTGCACTGGCGCTACAGGAGGTGTCCCGCGGTGTTGAGGATGTGTTGCCACTTCTTGATTCCTTGGTCAGCAGCATTTCCGGTTGGACAACGGTTCAGCCAGCGCTTAATCCGCTGAAGGTGGAGGTTTTTGTTCAGGCCCTGATGGCGTGTTTGAAGCAGTTTGTTCCAGACCGCGATATCCGCGCTGCCCTGCTTATCCCAAGCGCAGGCCTGTTGGGCGTCAACTTGAGGCAGTTCTATATCGAGATATGCGATTGGCTGCGTTCGCATGGCGTTGAGCCGTCGCTGCCAGTTGGAAACTGCCTGAGCGGTGAAAGCGCGGTCGCCGCAAGAGGACGCAACAATTCTGTAAGCCGCACTGTCACCACCTTTGACCGACTGCGCAGAATGATTTCCGGCGGCGCGTCGACCAGTTCCAGAGGTCATGGGCAGGACTTTTTGCCCACAGTTCCTTTCTCCTACGTGGCGTTGGAAGAGTTGAAGCTGATCAAGCCGATGATGCGCAGATTGCAGCAACGTGAAAGCCAGCGGGACGTTACCGCCACGCGTGAGGAAAATTGTCAGCAGACACCTGTCGAACAGGCGCGGCCGCTGCATTGGAGCAGGCAGTTGGGTGAGGAAGTGGTTCGATTGATGATTGACAGGTTTTCACAGGATGAGCACCTTTTGCCCAGTGTGCGCAATCTTGCTGTCGAACTGGAACCTGCTTTGCTTGCTATCGCAGGATCGGATCCGCGCTTTTTCGCAGATCGTTTGCATCCGGCACGGCAAGTTCTGGACTTGCTTGTTGGCCGGGGACGGACCTTCAAGTCGGACGATGACCCTCGGTTGGAGGGCTTCGTGCAATCCGCGGCGGGTGCCTTTGATGCGTTAAGGAGCCCACACATTGATGCGGCGCGCTTTACCACGGTATTGCGAACGCTTCAGGGCAGACGCCCCACCACGGCTTCGGCGTTTGCCCCGTCGTGAACTAAACGCACGGCAGGCAGGCGGTGCCGGGGATGCGTCGATAATGCTGGTTTTACATTCAGCGATTCCCCGCAAATTCAATGGCTCAATACGTATTTTCCATGAATCGCCTCGGCAAGATCATTCCGCCGAAGCGCTTTATTCTCAAAGATATCTCACTTAGCTTCTTTCCTGGGGCCAAGATTGGCGTGTTGGGCACCAATGGCTCGGGCAAATCGACTCTGCTCAAGATCATGGCCGGTGTCGACAAGGAATTTGAAGGGGAAGCGATTCCGATGCCCGGGCTGAATATCGGCTATCTGCCTCAGGAGCCCCAATTGGACCCGGCGCAGACGGTTCGTGAGAGTGTTGAAGCCGGCATGGGCGATGTCTTCGCAGCCAAGACCCGACTGGAAGAGATTTATGCCGCCTACGGGGCAGAGGATGCCGATTTTGATGCATTGGCTGAGGAGCAGGCCAAGATGGAAGCCATCATAGGCAGTGCCGGAACCGATTCGGAGCATCAGCTGGAAATTGCGGCTGACGCACTGCGCCTGCCACCGTGGGAAGCCGTGATTGGCGTGCTGTCAGGGGGCGAGAAGCGTCGCGTTGCTTTGTGCCGCTTGCTGTTGTCGAAGCCTGACATGCTCCTGCTGGACGAGCCTACCAATCACCTGGATGCCGAATCGGTCGAATGGCTTGAGCAGTTCTTGTTGCGTTACCCCGGCACCGTCGTGGCGATCACTCATGATCGTTATTTTCTTGATAACGCTGCTGAGTGGATTCTGGAACTTGATCGCGGTGCGGGCATGCCTTACAAGGGCAACTACAGTGCCTGGCTGGAGCAAAAGCAGGAGCGTCTGGCCCAGGAACAAAAAGGCGAGGAATCCCGCGCCAAAGCGCTCAAGAAGGAACTTGAGTGGTCACGTCAGAACCCGAAGGCGCGACAGGCCAAGAGCAAGGCCAGGCTGGCACGGTTTGAGGAACTGTCCGATTTCGAGTATCAAAAGCGCAACGAGACCAATGAAATTTTCATTCCTGTGGCTGAACGTCTGGGCAATGAGGTGATTGAATTCACCAATGTCAGCAAGTCTTTTGGGGACAGACTGCTGATTGATAACCTGAGTTTCAAAGTTCCGGCGGGTGCCATCGTCGGTATCATTGGTCCCAATGGCGCGGGCAAGTCGACATTGTTCCGGATGATCGCCGGGCAGCAGAAGCCTGACAGCGGCGAAGTCAAGGTAGGTTCCACGGTAAAGATGGCATTTGTCGATCAGAACCGCGACAGCCTGGCCAACGAAAAGACGGTCTGGGAAGATGTGTCGGATGGACTTGACATTCTCAATGTCGGAAAGTTCCAGATGGCCAGTCGTGCCTACTGTGGCCGCTTCAATTTCAACGGTGCGGATCAGCAAAAGCGTGTTGGCACGCTTTCAGGGGGCGAGCGCGGCCGGCTGCATCTTGCGAAAACCCTGATTGCAGGCGGCAATGTGCTGATGCTTGACGAGCCGTCGAACGATCTGGATGTGGAAACCCTGCGTGCGCTGGAAGACGCCTTGCTCGAATTTGCGGGTTCCATCATGGTGATCAGCCATGACCGCTGGTTCCTGGATCGCATTGCAACGCACATCCTGGCCTGCGAAGGCGACAGTCAATGGACTTTCTTTGACGGCAATTACCAGGAATACGAAGCTGACAAGCGCAAGCGTCTGGGCGAAGAAGGAGCCAAACCCAAACGTATGCGGTTCAAGGCGCTGAAGTAGGCCGCGAGGCCAGATCTGCTGCGCATGGCCAGTGCAGACCGTCGCAGCTGAGGCTGCTCGCCGCCATGATGGCGCGCACGACAGCCATGGCCGTGACTTCGGCGGCCAGCGTGCTGAGCAACATCATGTCTGCTGACATGCCGGCTTTGCCGGTTCCCAGTGCAAACAGGGTGTCGCCATCAGATAGGGTGTGGACCGGATTGATGCTGCGGGCCAGGCCATCATGCGACACCAGTGCCAGACGGTGTGCCTGCGCCTTGGTCAATACCGCATCGGTTGCAACAACACCGATGGTCGTGTTGGTGCCAGCCATCACGGACTTCGGTCTATCACCGGCAATGAGGGCAGTGCGGCTGTCGACCAATGCTCCGCCATCTGCTGTCCTGGCACCGGCCAGCAGTTTTCCAGTGGCGGGGTGAATGATGTCGCCCAAGGCATTGCAGGCAATGATGGCGCCCACGGTGATGCCATTTACCGTGACGGCGGCGCTGCCAATACCGCCCTTCATGGCGCGCTTCAAACCGAAGATCTTGCCTACCAGAGCGCCTGTCCCCGCTCCTATATTTCCCTCCAGCGGAGGCTTGCCACTGGCAGCAACACAGGCTGCATAACCTGCCCTGGCGTCAGGCCGGATGCTGGGATCTCCGACCGGCAAGTCAAACAGGACAGCCGCCGGAACGATCGGTACCAGGCCGAACCCCACGGGCAAGCCAATCCGGTTCTCCTCAAGCCACTGCATGACGCCACTGGCAGCGTCGAGCCCCCAGGCACTACCGCCAGCCAGCATGATGGCGTGTACGCGGTCAACCAGGTTGGAAGGGTTTAGCAGATCCGTCTCCCGCGTGCCAGGCGCGGCACCACGCACATCTACCCCGGCCACAGCGCCGTCGGGTGTGATGATCACCGTGCATCCGGTTGGGCGTCGCGTGTCAGTGAAGTGGCCGACGGACAGGCCCTTGACGTCTGTAATGGAACCGCTAGGGCTACTGAAAGTCGTCACGTGTGTACCTGTCTCAATGGCCCAAAATCTTGGACAAGAAGTCCTTGCTACGTTCGTTTTGCGGGTTATTGAAGAAATCGTGGGGATTGTTCTGTTCGACGATCTGACCCTGGTCCATGAAGATCACGCGGTCTGCCACTGCCTTGGCGAAACCCATTTCGTGGGTGACGCACAGCATGGTGATGCCCTGACTCGCCATCTCGACCATCACGTCGAGCACTTCCTTGATCATCTCAGGATCCAGTGCCGAGGTTGGCTCGTCAAACAACATGATCTTGGGCGTCAGGCAAAGCGCCCGTGCGATGGCGACACGCTGTTGCTGCCCGCCGGAGAGTTGCAGAGGGTACTTGTTGGCCTGTTCCGCAATGCGCACACGCTGCAACTGGATCATGGCCTTTTCCTCAGCGTCCTTTTTCGGCATTCTGCCCACCCACATCGGAGACAAGGTGAGATTCTCGAGAACAGTCAGATGGGGAAACAAATTGAATTGCTGAAAGACCATACCGACTTTCTTGCGAATGTCATCAATGACCTTGACATCGTCGGTGACTTCAGCGCCGTCAACAAAGAGGCGCCCCTCCTGGTGTTCTTCAAGTCGATTGATGCAGCGGATCAGTGTCGATTTCCCGGACCCGGATGGTCCGCAGATCACGATACGTTCGCCCGGTGCGACGCTCAAATCGATGTCGCGCAAGACGTGGAAATTGTTGCCGTACCACTTGTTCAGTTTTTCAAATTTGATAATGGGTTCTGACATGATGAACTCTTGAATTGGGCCTCGTTGATTCGCTTCGTTCTTGACAGTGCCGCGTCAGCGCTGCGTGCCGCGGTTGACCTGTTTTTCGATCCACAGGCTGTAGCGCGACATCGAAAAGCAGAAGATGAAATAGATCATGGCGATGAAAAGGTAGCCCTCGATCCGGAACGGGCGCCAGTTGGCGTCGGAATTCATGGCCATGCCCATCGCGCCGGTCAGTTCATACAAACTCACAATGGCCACCAGTGAAGTGTCCTTGAAAGTCGAAATGAAGTTGTTCATGATCCCCGGTACGACCATGGCCAGTGCCTGAGGAAGAACGATCTTCCGTTGTGTCTGCCAGTACGACAAGCCCAATGTAGCCGCTGCCTCGATTTGCCCTTTCGGTATCGCCTGCAAGCCACCGCGAATGACTTCTGCCATGTAAGCTGCAGCAAACAAGGTGATCCCTGCCAGAACTCGCACCAGCACGTCAATCGAAAATCCCTGCGGCATCAACAAGGGAAACATGAAGGACGCCATGAAAAGGACCGAAATCAGCGGTACGCCACGGATGAGTTCGACATAGATGGTGCACAAACTGCGAATGGCGGGCATGCCGGAGCGGCGCCCCAAAGCAATGAACAGAGCCAGCGGGAAGGCCATGGTCATGCTCAGCGCCGCCAGCAAAATCGTCAGTGGCAGACCGCTCCACAGGTCAGTGTCAACCTGCGACAATCCCAAAACGCCGCCACGCATCAACACGAAGTAGAACAACAGGCCGATTACCCAGACTGCGGCGAGCCAGGGCTTCCAGCAGGCGCGTATGCAACTTGTAATGATCAGCGTCAGCAGTATCATCGTGCACAGCAAGGCACGCCAATGCTCCGAAAACGGGTAGCGACCGAAAATAATAAAGCGGAATTTTTCACGAACCACGCCCCAGCAAGCGCCGCTCGCTGCATGGCAGACCGTATAGTCCGCGACCCAGACTGCGTCAACAATGGCCCATCGAATCAATGGTGGCAAAAGGGCTGCCAACAAGGCGCCAATGGCAAATGTGCCCAGCGCCGTCCTCCAGTCGTTGAACAGATTGATCCGGCACCAGGCGGCCCATCCCTCGGTCAAGATGGGAGCAGGTCGGGCCTTCACGGCTTGAAACGTTTGCACACTCATGGTCTGATCCTTAACGTTCTTTGATGGCGGCGCGTGCGTTGTACCAATTCATGAGTACGGAGGTGAAGAGCGATGTGCTCAGATAGACCAGCATGATGATCGCAATGCACTCCACCGCGCGGCCGGTCTGATTGATGGCGGTATTGGCAATCGACACTACGTCGGGGTATCCGATTGCTACTGCCAGCGACGAATTCTTGGTCAGGTTCAGATATTGGTTGGTCATCGGCGGAATGATGACCCGCAAGGCCTGCGGCAGCATCACCAAGCGCATTGTCTGGCTCCGTGTTAGCCCAAGTGCGCTGGCGGCCTCGGATTGACCTGCGGCAACCGACTGGATGCCGCTTCGAACGACTTCGGCAACGAAGGCTGCCGTATAGATGGTCAGGCCCAACAGCATTGACAGGAACTCGGGTGTCAGCGATCCACCGTGCTCAACGGCAAATTCTCCCTGTATGGGCTTGTCCATGGCGGTTGGGGCGCCGCCCAATAGCCAGCCCATCATGCCGAATCCCAGCACAATGGCCGCCGGCACCAGGAACATGCTCTTTGGCCGTCCGGTCTGTTCGAATGTGCGGCGTGCATGGCCGCGGTACGCCCAGGCTGCGAACAGTCCGACTACCGTAGCCACCGCAGCCCAGATATGGCCGTCCATCCAGATCGGAATCGGAAAGTTGAGTCCGCCCTTGCTGAGAAACACGGGTCCCACTACCCATGGCTGGTTGGCTGCAGGAAGAACTTCGGTAAACATGAGGTACCACATAAGCAACTGCAGCAGTACCGGGATATTGCGAAAAAACTCGACATAGGCGATGCATAAGCCACGGATCAACGCATTTCGCGCAAAACGACCGACACCAATAAAGGTCCCCAGGATGGTGGTGAAAACAATCCCGATGACCGCGATCCGCAGCGTATTGACCATTCCGACCAGATAAGCGCGCCAGTACGGCTCACCAGAATCAAAGGGAAACAGACTTTCGCCGATGTCGAACCCGGCTGATCCGGTCAGGAAATCGAATCCGCTCTGAATGCCGCGCGCCCGCATATTGGTGGCGGTATTGTTGGCGAGGTAAAACACCGTGAGTCCGATGACGGCTACTGCGATGACCTGGTAAATCAAAGCCCGAAATGCCTGGCTGCGCCACGACCAGGATTTTTTTGGTGGAGTGTGAGAAGTGGCAGGCATGGATGTGATGGGATAGAACAGCGGTACTTTTCAAATGGAAAAGGGCAGAGCAAGAAAATGCAGCTGCCCTTCTGAGTTGAACAGGGCGGTGGAGTATCCATCCCCCGGCTCAGGCACCTCTCAACGGATCGGCGGGGCGTACTGAATGCCACCCTTGTTCCACTGGTTGTTTAGGCCGCGTGGCAATTGCAGCGCCGATTTGGGGCCAACATTGCGCTCGAATATTTCACCGTAGTTGCCCGTTGCCTTCACAGCGCGGGCCAGCCACTCCTTGTCCAAGCCCAGCAGTTTGCCAGTGTCTTCGGTCGTTCCGAGAATTCGGCCTACCACGGGATCCTTGCTATTCACCTTGAGATCATCGACGTTGGCCGAAGTCACACCGTATTCTTCGGCTTCCAGCAAACCATAGATCACCCATTTGACGATGGCGGCCCACTCGTCGTCACCGCGACGCACCAGAGGTCCCAACGGTTCCTTTGAAATCAGTTCGGGCAGGATCAGATGGTCAGTAGGATTCTTGGCTGACTTGTTGCGAACCGAAGCAAGTCCGGAAGCGTCCGTGGTATACGACACGCAGCGGCCAGAAAAATACGCGCCTTCGACAGCGTCAAGTTTCTCGAAAACAACGGGCTTGATGTTCAAGCCGTTGGCTTTGGAAAAATCCGTCAGGTTCTTTTCTGTGGTTGTGCCAGACTGAACACAAACGGTTTGCCCCTTGAGTTGCTTGGCACTCTTGATCTTGCTCTTGACGGGGACCATGAAGCCCTGGCCGTCATAGTAGGTGACAGCGGTCTGGCTCAAACCCAGCGAAGCGTCGCGTGTCAGCGTGAATGTGGTGTTGCGCGAGAGAACATCAATCTCTCCCGACTGAAGTGCTGTAAAGCGAGCCTGAGCGACCAGTGGCACGTACTTCACCTTTTCGCTATCGCCCAAGGTGGCGGCTGCCACTGCGCGGCAAACATCGACGTCGATGCCTGCCCACTTGCCACCCGAGTCTGCGGCACTAAAGCCAGCCAGTCCGGTGTGTACGCCGCATATCACCTGGCCACGTGCCTTGATGCCATCGAGCGTCTTTCCGGCCTGTGCCGGGGCCGCCATCATTGCACCCATGGCAAGTACGACGGTGGCGATGGTTTTTAGATTGTTCGAATTCATATACCTTACTCCAGATAAAAAGTTGAATCAGCAAGATTGATGCACAAGCATACGCCGAGAATCATCCCAGGCACCGACTTTATCAGCCGATGCCTGTCACACGCATCGGGGTTTACTCTTGCAGGGCGTGCCAGGACACGATGGCAAGCACATCGTTTGCATTTTTCTGGGCTGAATTGAAGCACAATTTGTGCCAAGAATTTCCGATTCAATAGTCGACGCAATTCACATGAATCAAGTCTTTACGGCACCGTCATTGGGCGCCAGTCAGAAGATTGCGCACGCAACCGGTGCCGACCGTCGCGAGAATTGACCTCTATATTCCGATGGAGCAGCGGCGTTGTGCCGGTGAGTCTTCAATGGAAATTGATGGAAAATACCGAGGCAAATTCGAGTCCACTCGTTCCGGAGAGACTGTTGCAAGTCGGAGACACGGTGGACACGCCGGGTCGGCACGGTTGGTCACGATTGAGCGACCAATAATGCATGCCTCCCAATTCGTTTGCGGCAACAAATCGTCCCAATGTCTGTGCGTCGGTCAGTGAAAAGATGTTGTCTGTTACATCGTTGACGCCAATCATCGGGGTTAACTCAATGCGCCGCAAGGGGACGTCGAATTCACGGCTGAAATTTTGAACCACTCGAATAGCTGAAGCGGCCATATTGCACCTGTCGAATTCCACGACGCAATTGCCGGACTTGGCCTCTCCGAAGTTCATCACCATGAGATTGATGAAGTAATTCTTGAGGCCAACCTGTGAAATTGCAGTCATGACTCGCTCTCCGACCGAGTTCAGAGTGGCCCTCCCATCACCGTCCGAAGCCTGGGTTGCCAATGTAAAACTGAGTCGCAGGTTAGGGTGCGTTCGGGATGCGTAAAGCGCTTGGTTGACAAGACTCTTGATGTCCGATTCGGATTGACCGGATTCAATATCGAAATCCACACCGATCAGATGGCGAGATTGGTAACGGGCGATAAAGTTTTCCATGCCTTGTTGACTTCGGCAGGTGAACGTGCCTGCAGTGCCGCCTGTCGAAATAACGTAGTCGATTTCATTGAGCTGAAATGTCTTGATGAAGGATTCGGCGATTGTCTTGCCCGCTGTGCCATTCCAAGTTTCGCTGCCGCATTCACCGGTAGCGAATGCGAGTGTCAGGGCCTTGATACCCTTTGGGATCGTGGTAGCGAGCGTATCGACCTGGCGTTCCCGGGGTGCCGATGAATTTGCTTTGATTGCCGCTGACAAAGTTGGTGGCGGAATATTGACGTCAAAGTAAGGGCTGAAAAGAAATTCCGTCATCGTGCAGCGAACTGACGACAGGCAGCCGGCGAACTCGGGTAGCGCGGGGCAGGTCAATCCGACAGTGGCCAGGACGTACAAAGGCAATGTCGCGTTGGCCAGCCGGGTCATTCTTGCGGCAGCTACTTTCATCGGGTAAACGGCATATTCAACTATTTTGCAGCAGATGCAATGCGCAGGAAATGTGCTTTCGCAGTGACGTTCCAGCTGTCGATCTTTCGGGGGCACAATTTGTGTTTCAGCAATTTGTATTGGAATAGAGTATGAGTCACAGTGCCGAGCACGACGGTAAATTTGGTGTGGTGCTGCCTGCCAATGCTGGCTTTTGTCCGCAACGAATTGAGCGTCTGGTTGACACATTGCAGTGGGAAGTGGACTCCCGGCGTCTGCCTGGTGCCGTCGTTCTATTAGCGCGTCACGGGAAAATCGCATTGTTTGAAAGCCTGGGCGTGCTTGATCCGAGTACCGGCGTAGCAATGACCAAGGATGCGATTTTTCGAATCTATTCGATGACCAAGCCTTTGGTTTCTGTGGGTGTCATGATACTGATGGAGCAGGGCAGACTGCTGCTGAGCGATCCGGTTGCCAAGTACCTGCCCGAGTACGCAAGTCAGAGCGTGGCTCACATGGTCGAAGGATTGGTCGAATTGAAACAGGTACGGCAGACAGCTACCGTTCAGGACCTGTTGCGGCATACGGCGGGCTTGACCTATGAATTCATGGGCAGCAACCCGGTACAGCGGCAGTATGCGCAAAGCCGGATCGGCTTGCGCCGACGCAGCAACGCAGAGTTCTCTGCGCAACTGGCGGCCATGCCCCTGATGTTTGAGCCTGGCGCGTGCTGGGAATACAGCCGGGCCACCGACGTCTTGGGGCGATTGATTGAGGTTGTCAGTGGGATGACGCTGGGTGATTACTTGCGAGAAAGTATTTTCAACCCCTTGCGTATGGAGGAAACCTGGTTTTCGGTGCCGCAGCAACACCAACACCGAATTGCCGAGCCGTTCGCGCGCGATCCCGACGGTGCCATGCAAATGCGACTGATTGACCCGCGCGAGGATGCCGTGATGGAATCGGGCGGTGGGGGACTGGCATCTACGGCGCTGGATTACGCACGCTTTCTGCAATTGATGCTGAATCGAGGTGAACTAGATGGAGTGCGATTGCTTGGATCGCGGACGGTCGCCTACATGACCTCAGATCACCTTGGTTCAATTCCTGTTAACGGTGGCGCGTCGCGCGAATTGCTTCCGGCGGGCTACGGCTTTGGTCTGGGGTTCGCGGTTCGCAGAGAAGCAGGTGTGGCTCCAGAGCCAGGCTCGGTGGGAGCCTATTATTGGGGAGGAATGGCAGGGACGACCTTCTTTGTGGACCCGGCTGAAGACCTGTTTGCCTGCCTGATGCTGCAGGCGCCCAATCAGCGCGAGTACTACCGCAAGCTTTTCAGAAACCTGGTGTACGCCGCGCTGCTCGATTGACCTGCGATACCCAGGGACTCAGAGGGAGGGCGCGCCCAACGCTTACAGATTGTCAGTGAAACTGCGCAATTTGTCGGACCGCGACGGGTGTTTGAGCTTGCGCAGTGCCTTGGCTTCTATCTGCCGGATGCGCTCGCGCGTTACGTCGAATTGCTTGCCTACTTCTTCCAGCGTGTGGTCGCTGGTCATTTCAATACCGAAACGCATGCGAAGCACTTTGGCTTCGCGCGGAGTCAGACTGTCAAGGATGTCTTTCACCACATCTCGCAGACCCGCCTGCATGGCAGCTTCCATTGGCGCGGTGTTGGCACTGTCTTCAATGAAGTCTCCCAGGTGCGAATCGTCGTCGTCGCCGATCGGCGTCTCCATGGAGATCGGTTCCTTGGCGATCTTCAGCACCTTGCGGACCTTGT